>CABUHM010000017.1:0-14234 GCA_902491355.1 uncultured Eubacteriales bacterium | reverse complement strand
GGGCGACCGGTGGTCGCCCGCCTCTTCATCCTTTATAAAGACAAAATCAAAACGGCTTTCCCCAAAAAACGTCTCCCTTTCCGCAATCGCTCATTCGGAGCGCATAATAATCCCTCCCACCTCTCAAAAGGTTTTGGGGTTTTCAAAGGACCTTTCCCAAAAGGTCCTTTGGCGGGGTTCGGGGCAGAGCCCCGCGCATCCCCCGCGTACTCCTCGTCTCCCCCGCGCGTCCCCGCATCCCCCGCGCTTTGCGCGTGGGAAAAATTTTTACAATATGATGTGTGTTTTCCGTTGTAAACGGGGAGGATGTCTGTTATAATATAAAAAGAGAAGTGTACGCACGGCGCGAAAAGGAGCGCCGAAACAGGAAGAACGGAGAATTTGCAGAAATGAATACGGTATCTTTAGAGAAATACATCCGCGAGGGCGGTCTGGACGAAACGCTGGCGACCCTGTACGGAAAAGAGAACACGGAGCGTCAGAGAGAGCGGTATTTGCGTGCCGTTGCGGCGTTCGGTGCGGAATACGGAAGCGACCGCGAGGTGAGCATCTTTTCGGTCCCGGGCAGAAGTGAGATTTCGGGCAACCACACCGACCACAACCACGGCTGTGTGATCGCCGCCGCCATCGACTTGGACATCATTGCCGTTGCGGCGCAGTCCGAGGAGCGGCGCATCCGCATCCACAGCGAGGGCTTTCCCGAGGACGTAGTGGAGCTGGAGGGCATCTGTGCCGAAAACGCGGGCAAATACGCGTCGGGCGCCATCATTGCGGGTGTCTGCGACGGCTTTATGCGTGCGGGACATGCGATCTGCGGCTACGACGCATACACCACCTCGAACGTATTCAAAGGCTCGGGACTATCGTCGTCCGCCGCATTCGAGGACATGGTGGGCAACATTCTGAATCATTTTTCCAACGGCGGTGCGGTCTCCGCGCCCGAAATTGCGAAGATATCGCAATATGCGGAAAATGAATTTTTCGGCAAGCCGTGCGGACTGATGGATCAGACAGCATGCTCGGTGGGCGGCTTTGTCGCCATCGACTTTGCCGACCCGAAGAATCCTATAATCGAGAAGCTGGACTTTGACCTGACCGCCGCCGGCTACACCCTGTGCATTGTGAACACGGGCGGCAACCACGCCGACCTCAACGAGGACTATGCCTCGGTGCCGTCCGAAATGAAGGCGGTGGCAAAGCAGTTGGGACACGAGGTTCTGCGCGACGTGACGCGGGACGAGTTGCTTCGTGCCGTTCCCGCCCTGCGGCGGAGTGTGGGCGACCGCGCCATCCTGCGTGCCATGCACTTCATCGGTGAAAACGAGCGGGTACGCGCACAAAGCGCGGCACTGCGCGCGGGCGATGTGGACGGCTTCCTTGACGGCGTGCGCGCATCGGGCGATTCGTCCTTCAAGTGGCTCCAGAACGTATATACCACGATCAACGTGAAGGAGCAGGGGCTGTCTCTGGCGCTCTGCATTGCGGAGGCCCTGTTCCGCGGCTACGAAAAGCGTGCCGTGGCGCGCGTGCACGGCGGCGGCTTTGCCGGAACGGTGCAGGCGTTTGTGCCCACGGAAAACGTTCCCGCATTCCGCACCGCCATGGACGCCGTGTTCGGCGACGGCGCGACCTCGCCGCTCCGCGTGCGTGCAGAGGGCGCCATCCGCGTTCTGTGAGCGGGAGTGAGGGAGAGCCGACGTTGAAAACCGAAAAACAAGGCAGGCAGGGCAGGGAGGATAGAGCGCTTCCCGCCCTGACCCCGCGCCGCAAGCTCATATATCTGCTTGCAAATTTCGTATTGCTGTTCGTATTTTATTATGTATCCATGAAGCTGGAATGGATCGCCGTGACCCACATTTACATGATTTCCCTGTGTGTGCTTCTGTGCGTTGTGATCTGGCTGAATCGGGGCTTCGGTCGGGGACTGCCGGATCGGGAAGCGCTTCCCACCTCCATGAGCGAGGACGAAAAGACTGAGCTTCTGTCCCGTCTGCGTCGGGATAAGACGCGCATGCAGTACGTACTGCTTGTGCTGATTCCTCTGATGCTCATTATGGGACTTGACTTTATATTCCTGAATTTCATTGCAAAATAACGGAGCCAGACACACGGTGCAAGACGACAATTTTCATGTATTTTCGCTGTTTTCCGGTTCGCGGGGAAACGGCATTTATATCACCTGCGGGGACACGCGCATTCTGGTTGATGCGGGACTGTGCGCCAAATCGGTGCGGAGCGCCATTGCGGGGGTGGACCGTCCGGACGTTCTGCCCGACGCGATCTTTGTGACCCATGAGCACAGCGACCATGTGAAGGGGATTCCCATTCTGTCCCGAACCGTTCCGGTACATATGATCGAGGACTGCGCGCCCTTTATCACGTGCGACCTGACGCACCGCCACGTGCATCCGTCCCTGTTCACGCAGACGGTGGGTTGCATGGAGGTGACCTCCTTTGTGACCCCGCACGACAGCCATGGAAGCGTGGGCTATGTGATCCGCA
This sequence comes from uncultured Eubacteriales bacterium, assembly GCA_902491355.1. Taxonomy (GTDB): domain Bacteria; phylum Bacillota; class Clostridia; order Oscillospirales; family CAG-272; genus UMGS2055. Next base: position 11,732 of record CABUHM010000017.1, on the reverse strand, counting down.
TGCCCGGGCACAGCGTGGGGATTGCCACGGACCTCGGGTATCTGCCCGGCGGCATACTGGGTCTGCTGTGCACGTGCGACGCGGTGGTGCTGGAATCCAACTATGACGAGGACATGCTTCGGACGGGACGGTATCCGTACTCGCTCAAGCAGAGGATCCTCTCCGACTACGGACATCTTTCCAACCGTGACTGTGCGGAGGGCGTGCGCGCCCTGTGCGGGGCGGGGGTGCAGAACATTCTTTTGTCCCACCTCAGCGAGGAAAACAACACGCCGACCTTAGCGTTCCGCGCGTCGTCCGAGGCGGCGGAGGCGGTTGCGGGAAATCGCGTCCGACTTGCCGTGGCGGATCGGATCGCGCCCACGCGGCTGGTGTGAGACTGCCCGCCGTCGGCGCACAATGCGCGATGTGTATTTGCGTGGAAAAGCGCAAAACGTGTAAAGAGCGCAAAAGGTGCAAAAAACCGGAGAACGGAGCACGGTATGCTGAATATTACCTTGATTTGTACCGGCGGCTTGCGGGAAACCTATTTTCGGGATGCCGCCGCAGAATATGAAAAACGTCTGGGCGCGTTCTGCCGCTTCCGCGCGGTGGAGCTTGCGCCCACTGCCGACACGACGGACAGCGCCATGGCGCGGCGAATTTTGTCCGTTTTGCCCGAAAGGTCGTATAACGTGGCGCTGTGTGTGGAGGGCAAACAGCTTTCGTCCGCACAGCTGGCGCAGATGCTGGAACGGATCCCCGGCGAGGGCTTTTCCGAGGCGGCATTTGTGATCGGCGGCTCGGACGGGCTTCCCGACGAGGTGAAGGCGGCATGCCGTTGTCGCATGTCCTTTTCCCCTATGACCTTCCCGCATCAGCTCATGCGGGTGATCCTCACCGAGCAGATCTATCGGGCGTTTACCATCAATCACAACGGAAAATATCACAAATAAGCCGACAAAGGCGGAAAGGGAAGGAGAACGACATCGGGCATGAATAAATCGGATTCACTGAAAACCGTTTTGGGGCGCGTCCTCCTGTTCGGGACGGCGGCGCTTCTGATCCTGCTGATCGTGCTGTATCGGCGCGGCGTGTATGACGTTTCCTTTATCGAGCGACCGTCAACGGGCACGGCGTCGGGCACCGAAACACGGGAGCCGCAGGGCACGACCGCATCCGGTGCGGATACCGAGCCGTCGGACAGCGGCGACGATACGTCGGGCGATTCCTCCGATACCGCCTCTCCCGTGACGCCCGAGCTTGACTATGTCTCGATCATTTCGCTTCTGCCCACGGTCTCCGTGAGCGGCGGGCAGGGCTATGTGCACACCGGCAACGCCTATGTGCCGGGCAAGAGCATCATTGCGCGGCTGGATACGGCGGAAGCGTTTCCGTCCGCTTATACGTCGGGCGGGGAGGATGCCGCGCTGTTTGCGTATATGGGGCATATCCTTCTGCGGAGCGGCGGTCGGGTGTACCTTGTGGACGAAACGGGAAAAATTACGGTTTCGGGTCTGGAGGATTACACGCCGGCGTATCTGCGCGATGCGTCGGGACGCCCGCTGTTTGAGGGCAAGAACGGCGGATATTATTACCTTTCCGATTCCGGACAGAGCATGATACGGGTGTCCATCGACACCGCGTTCGCGCCTGCCATCCGCTTCGATTCGCAAAAGGGTTATGGTACGCCGCACGGCGAACTGCACCTGTTTGCGCGCGGCGTGCAGATCACACGGTATGTGGATGCCGAGGGCAACGATATGTCCGAGACCATGAAGCCGTATCTGGAGCAGGTGGAGCAGGCGATCGAAGAGGATCGTCTGGAGCATCACCGCAAGCTTCTGGAACGGCTTGCGGCGGGCGAGATCAACATTCGCGAATTCTTTGAGCAGTACCGCTATCAGGCGCCCCCTCTGCGGGAAGCGGCTGAGCGCTTCGGCATCGAACTGCCCGACTTTATCGAGGTCACGGAGGGCGATTACCGCTACGGATACGCCGATGAAAACGGCAAGGTGATCATTGAGGCGGTGTATCCCTTCGCGTGCGAATTCAACGAAAACGGGCTTGCCGCCGTCGCAAATGAGGACAATACGCTGGGTCAGGTGGTCATCAACCCCTATGAGAGCGTGGTGTATCTCCCCAGCCGCGGCAGACGTCCCGCCTATGACGGCTACTATCTGCCCGATACCTTCGGGTATGAGAATCTGGGCATGTTTTACTTTGACTCGGGCATGATCCGCATGCGCCGCAGGATTGTGGACTATTACAACCGAAGCAAGCTGGTGCGGGAAGAGAGCGTACTGGAGCGGGAGGACGGAAGCCTGTTCGACATTCCGGATAAATACAATCTTGTGGGCTATTCGGATGGCATTTTGCTGTTGGAGCGGGACGGAAAGTACGGATATTTCGACAAGTCCGAAAAATGGCTTAGGGATCCCGTTTTGCAGGAGGCTGAGCCGTTCTGCGAGGGACTTGCCGCCGTGCGCGGCGAAAACGGAAAAATGGGCGTGATCGACAGCCGCGGCAACGAGGTTCTGCCCATGATCTACGATCAGGTGCAGTGCAGTACGGACGGCGTGATCCTTGCCTATGAGCAGAACCACGGATGGACGGTATATTATAAGATGGAAATTGTGAAGTGATACCCTGAAAGGGCGGATATCTTCACAAAACAATGCGCAAATAAAGCGATACGGCGTCCCGCAGAGATGCGGGACGTCAGCGATTATTGAAAAAAGAGCGATCCGCAAAAAGAGGATCGCGGGAAACGGACAAACGGACTATGGAACAGATCTATTCGGCAGGGACGGCGGACGTCGCCGTGATCGGCGCGGGACATGCGGGCATCGAAGCGGCGCTTGCATGCGCCCGCATGGGCTTGGAGACCCTGCTTTTCACCATTAATCTGGACGCGGTCGCTAACATGCCGTGCAATCCCGCCATCGGTGGTACGGCAAAGGGACATTTGGTTTACGAGATCGACGCGCTGGGCGGCGAAATGTCGGTGGCGGCGGATCGCGTGACCCTGCAAAGCCGCATCCTCAATCGCGGCAAGGGTCCTGCCGTCCACTCCAAGCGGGTGCAGGCGGATCGGGCGCGGTATAAGACCGAAATGAAGAAAACCTTGGAGAACACGCCCCGCCTGCGGCTCATACAGGCAGAGGTGGTGGACGTGGAATGCGAGGATCGGGACGGAGACGGGGACGGCACGGCAAAGCGCTGCGTCCGTGCCGTGGTCACGCGTCTGGGTGCGCGCTGGGAGGTGCGCGCCGCCGTCATCTGCACGGGGACATATCTGCAGGGCAGGGTGATTATCGGCGACGTGTCCTTTGAATCGGGACCCGACGGGATGCTCCCCGCACGGGGCTTGGATGCCGCCCTGCGGCGCGAGGGTCTGCGCCTGATGCGCTTCAAGACCGGCACGCCGCCCCGCATCCATCGGCGCTCCATCGATTTTTCGGCGCTTGAGGAACAGCCCGGGGACGATTACATCGTGCCGTATTCCGTCCTGACCGACGAGGCGGCGCTCAACGCCCGCACGCAGATTCCGTGCTACGTGGCGTATACCACCGAGGAGACTCACCGCATCATTCGGGACAATTTGTCCCGCTCTCCTTTGTACGGCGGGAAGATCCACGGCATCGGACCGCGCTACTGCCCGTCCATTGAGGATAAAATCGTGCGGTTCGCCGATAAGCCGCGCCATCAGCTCTTTGCCGAGCCGATGGGGCTGGATACCGAGGAAATATACTTACAGGGCTTCTCATCCTCCATGCCCGAGGAGGTGCAGAAGAAGATGCTTTGCCCCCTGCCGGGCTTTGCGCATGCGCAGATGATGCGTCCGGCATACGCCATTGAATATGACTGCATCGACCCCACGCAACTGCACCACACGTTGGAGTGCAAGACGGTGGCGGGGCTGTACGGGGCAGGGCAGTTCAACGGCACGTCGGGCTATGAGGAAGCCGCCGCGCAGGGTCTTGTGGCGGGCGTGAACGCCGCTCTGCACATTTTAGGAAAAGAACCGCTCGTGCTCCCGCGCGACAGTTCCTATATCGGTACGCTCATCGACGATCTTGTGGTAAAGGGCACCAACGAGCCGTACCGCATGATGACCTCGCGCTCGGAATTCCGTCTCCTGCTCCGTCAGGACAACGCGGGCGAACGGCTTGCCGAATACGGCAGACGCGTGGGACTTTTGGACGATCGTCGGTATGAGATCTACTGCCGCCGTGCCGCACAGACCCACGCCGAGATCGAACGGGTGCAGTCCACGGTCGTCCCGCCGTCCGAGGAGGTCAACGCACTGCTTGCCTCCCTGCAAAGCACACCCATTACCACGGGCGTGCGTCTGGCGGAGCTGATGTGCCGCCCCGAGCTGAACTACGCATTGCTTGCCCCCATCGATCCGGAGCGCCCCGCATTGGAGCGCGCCGTGGCGGAGGAGGTGCAGATCGCGGTGCGGTATGACGGGTATATTCGCCGTCAGCAAGCGCAGGCGGCAAAAATGCACCGCAGTGAAGAGCGGATACTGCCGCCCGATATCGATTATGAAAGCATTGCGGGACTGCGGTTGGAGGCGCGGCAGAAGCTGAGCCGTATCCGCCCGCACAATCTCGGCGAGGCATCGCGGGTGAGCGGGGTCAGCCCTGCCGACATTTCGGTGCTCATGATCTGGCTGTCACAGCGCGGTACGCCGAAAAACGTGGCGCAGGACGGCGCGGCGAAGGATACTATCGATACAAAAGACACAAAGGAGGGCGGAGCGCATGGAGCGTGACGCATTTTTGCAGGATTTCGGTGATGTTCTTGCCCGAAGCGGTTTGGAGCAGTATGCCGATCGCGGCGAGACCTTTTTCGCACTTGCCGCGCATCTGATCCGCTTCAACGGTGTCCATAACGTAACCGCCATCACCGAGCCGCACCAGATTATTTTCCGTCATTTTGCGGACTGCCTCACGGCGGCATCCTATCTGCCCGAGGGGGCGCGGGTTATCGACGTGGGGTGCGGCGGCGGCTTCCCCTGCCTGCCGCTGGCGATCGCCCGTCCCGATCTGCAAATTACGGCGCTCGACAGCACGGCAAAGAAGCTGAAATTCGTGGAGAGCGCCGCAGCGGAGCTTGGGCTGAACGGTGTGACGGTGCTGTGCGCCCGCGCCGAGGAAGCGGTGCGCCGTCCCGACATGCGCGAGCGGTTCGACGTCGCCACGGCGCGCGCGGTGGCAAGGCTTCGGATACTTTCCGAGCTGTGCCTGCCCTTTGTACGGGTGGGCGGCACCTTCCTTTCGCTGAAGGGAGAGGCGGGTGCCGAGGAAGCGCGGGAAGCCGAACGCGGCATCGGCATTCTCGGCGGCGACCTCGAATGGGTGCGGGAAATCCCGATTACCGACGGCGGGGAAATCTTGCATCATGTCCTGATTCGGGTGAAAAAGGTCGCACATACGCCGGAAATTTACCCGCGCAATTACGCCGGAATCGTCAAAAAGCCACTGTAATATCAGAGAAAGTCCCATATGGGGCTTTTTCTTTTGGTTTCCCTGCAAAACAAATTTTTATTCGCGACCAAAATACAACGACATCGGCAGCCGATATCTGTTATGATGGTGTCACCCCGAAAAACAAAGGGATGCGGCGCTCGACCGAAAGCCGTAAATACGGACACATGCGGCACACGCCGCGCAAACGATATCAGAAAGGGACGGGAAAACACATCATGAATGCAGTACAGACAGGAACACGGGAAAGAACGGCGGGAACGGGTATCGGCGTCGGGAGTACGGCGGCGCAGGAGAGAGGGCAGGGAAGCGTGTGCGCCTCGGCGTTCGGGTCACAGCCCATGGCGGGCGGCTCGATTTTTGAGAGTCTGACGGGAAATGCGGGGGAATGCGACGCACGGCGGTATCGGAAAATGGAGCAGATCGGCAATGTGTGCCAGCTCCCAACACAGTGCATCGTGCCCAACCCGGGACAGCCGCGCAAGCACTTCGACGATAACAGTCTCATTCGCTTGGCGGACAGCATCCGCCGCTACGGCATCCTACAGCCCCTTGCTGTGCGCATCGCAGGGGAGGGAAGCGCGTATTATGAGCTTGTGGCGGGCGAACGGCGCTTGCGGGCGGCGCGTCTGCTTCGCTTGGAGAAGGTGCCGTGCATCATCATCCATGCGGACAGTCAGCGCTCGGCGGAGCTTGCCATGATCGAGAACATTCAGCGGGAAAATCTGAACATGTTCGAGCAGGCGTCGGCAATTGCTTCCTTAATTGAAACCTATCACATGACGCAGGAACAGATCGCGCGCCGTCTGTCGTCCAGTCAGTCGTATGTGGCGAACAAGCTCCGTCTGCTCCGTCTGACCGACGACGAACGGGAGCTGATCCTGCGGTGCGGGCTGACCGAGCGGCATGCGCGCGCCGTTCTCAAGCTCCCGCGCGCCGAGGATCGCTTGGCGGCGCTCGAGCGCATTGCGTCGCGGCACATGAACGTAGCGTCCACCGAGGAATACATCGAGCGTCTGCTCTCCGAGATCAAGACCGAGCCTGTGCGGCGGCTTGAATATCGGCTTCTGCGGCAGGACATCCGTCTGTTCTACAACACGGTGGATCGGGCAGTGGACACGGTGCGCCGCGCGGGAATCGGCATTCGGAGCGCGCGGCGGGAGGTGGGGGACAGCGTGGAGCTGGTCATCTCCATCGACAACCCGTATCGGGATACGGGCAAGCTGACGGCGTAGGCTCCATTGTTTCACGTGAAACAATTGCGGACGGCGCGGTGCTTCCTGCTGAGGCTCATGCGAAAATGTTTCACGTGAAACATGTTGCTGTTCTGCCCGCTTTGCGCCCCGATGTTTCACGTGAAACATCGGGGCGTCCTTCTGTATCCGCGCCGACGCGGTTTTAATAAAAAATGTGTATCAATTTCAAAAATGTGCGTGATTTCGTTGACATTCCGCCTTGCATTTGCTATAATATTCTCGTGTAACCATCGCGGACGGACGCTCCACGCTTCGTCCGCTCGAAATTATTGTAGAAATGCGGTGAATGTATTTTGGCAAAGATTATCGCTCTCGCCAACCAAAAGGGCGGTGTGGGCAAAACCACCTCCGCCGTCAATATCGCCGCTGCCTTGGGCGCAAAGGGAAAACGCGTCCTGCTGATCGATTCCGACCCGCAGGGCAATTCCTCCAGCGGTGTGGGCATCAATAAGAAAAACATGAATCTCTCGACCTATGACGTGCTTATCAAGCGCGCCGGCGCGGATAACGTGATCGTTGAGACCGGATATCAGAACCTTTGGATCATGCCTGCCAATATTTCGCTTGCGGGCGCAGAGTTCGAGCTGGTCTCCGCCGACGGAAGAGAAAGCAGACTTCGCCATGCACTGGCTCCCATCCTGCCTCGGTTCGACTATATCTTAATTGACTGTCCTCCTTCCCTCGGAATTCTGACCATGAACGCCCTTGTGGCGGCGAACGGCGTCATTATTCCCATGCAGTGCGAATATTATGCGTTGGAGGGGCTGACCCAGCTCCTGATGACCATTAAGCAGATCAAGCGTCTGTACAACCACGATCTTGAGATCACGGGAATCCTCATTACCATGTATAACGGCCGCCTGAACCTTTCACTTCAGGTGATGGACGAGCTGAAAAAGTATTACGCGGGCAAGCTCTTTTCCACAACCGTCGCGCGCAGTGTGCGTCTCAGCGAGGCGCCCGGCTTCGGTATGCCCGCACTGTATTTCGATAAGTATTCCAAAGGCTCCCAGGCGTATCTGGAGGTTGCCGACGAAATTATGGAACGCATCTGACCGCGCCTTTTGCGCATGATCCGCGAAAAGCGGTCGGACGAACGGCAATGTGTGCCGCCTCGGGCGGCAGAATGGAGTATTCACATATGGCTAAACCTAAAAACACAGGGTTGGGACGCGGTCTCGACGCCATTTTCCTCGATAACGAAACCGAGATCAAAAGCAATGCCATGCTTCGTCTCTCCGATATCGAGCCGAGAAGCGATCAGCCCCGTAAGACCTTTGATCAGGAGTCGCTGGCACAGCTTGCGGAATCCATTGCCGCAAACGGACTGATCCAGCCCATTGTTGTGCGCACGGGAAACAACGGCTATTATCAGATCATCGCGGGCGAACGCCGCTGGCGCGCCGCTAAAATGGCGGGGCTGACCGAGGTTCCCGTGGTGATCACCGAAATGGACAACAAACAGGCGGCGCAGGCGGCGCTCATCGAAAATGTACAGCGCGAGGATCTCAATCCCGTGGAGGAAGCGGCGGCATATAAGTCGCTTTTGGACGAATATGATATGACGCAGGAGGAGGTTTCCCATCAGGTGGGGAAAAGTCGCAGTGCGGTGGCAAATTCCATCCGTCTGCTCGACCTGCCCGGCAATCTGCTCGAGCGTTTGTCAAACGGCACCATCACTGCGGGTCATGCCCGCGCTCTGCTCCCCCTGCACGACCACGAGGTGGCTCAGCGTGCGGCGGACGAGGTGGAGCGCCGCGGCTACTCGGTGCGCGAAACCGAACAGCTTGTCCGTAAGATCCTGCGCAATCAGAATAAGCCGCAGAAAAAGCCGAAATCCGACCTCGATGTGGACTACGCAGCAAAGCTCGAACGCCGCATCATGAGCTCCATCGGTCACGGTGTGCGCATCCGTGACGGCAAGGTCAAAAAACTGGAAATCACATTTACCGATTATGCAGATCTGGACGAATTGGTTCAACTTCTGTGCGGCAAATCAGATAATTAAGGAGAAAAAACCATGTTAGACATTAAAGTGATCAAGGAAAACCCCCAATTCGTCAAGGAAAGACTGCTGACAAGAAACAAGGATTATTCCGCCGATATCGACCGTCTGCTCGAGCTGGACAAGTCCCGCCGCGCCCTCATTGCCGATACCGAACAGCTCAAGGCAAAGCAGAACGCCGTTTCCAAGCAGATCCCGCAGATGAGAAAGGAAGGGAAGGACACCACGGCGATCTTTGAGGAAATGAGACAGATTGCCGACAAGACCAAGGCGGACACCGATACCATCAATTCCATCGACACCGAGATGGAGACCATCCTGCTCAGCATTCCCAATCTGCCCAACGCCGACTGTCCTGTCGGACGCGATGACACCGAAAACCGTGAGATCCGCCGTTGGGGCGAGCCGAGAACCTTCGATTTTGAAGCACAGGCACACTGGGATATCGGCGCAAGGCTCAACATTCTTGACCCCGAGACTGCCGCAAAGGTGGCAGGCGCGCGTTTCCACTTCTATCGCGGTCTTGGCTCCCGTCTGGAGCGTTCGGTCATCAACTTCTATCTGAACACCCACACCGAGCGCGGATATACCGAGATCTTCCCGCCGTACATGGTCAACCGCGATTCCATGCGCGGCACCGGTCAGCTCCCCAAGTTTGAGGAGGACGCCTTCCGTGTCGCCAACAACGATTTCTTCCTCATCCCCACGGCTGAGGTTCCCGTCACCAACATGCACCGCAACTGCGTGCTCTCCGGCGACGATCTTCCCATTAAATACTGCGCGTACTCAGCTTGCTTCCGCGCCGAAGCGGGCAGTGCGGGACGCGATACCCGCGGTCTGATCCGTCAGCACCAGTTCAACAAGGTCGAGCTGGTCAAGTTTGCCGATCCCGACCATTCCTATGAGGAGTTGGAAAGTCTGACCCTCGATGCGCAGTATGTCCTGCAACAGCTCGGCTTGCCGCACCGCGTGGTCTGCCTCTCTACCGGCGACCTCGGCTTCAGCTCCGCTAAGACCTACGACATCGAGGTCTGGATGCCCTCCTACGGCAGATATGTGGAAATCAGCTCCTGCTCCAACTTTGAGGATTATCAGGCGCGCCGTGCCAACATCCGCTTCAAGCGCGATGCCAAGGACAAGCCCCGTTACGTTCACACCCTCAACGGCTCCGGCGTCGCCGTGGGTCGCACCGTTGCCGCCATTCTCGAAAACTACCAGAATGCGGACGGCTCCGTGACCGTTCCCGAGGTTCTCCGCCCCTACATGGGTGTAGACGTCATCCGCTGAGGGGACGCGAGGACGCGAGGACGCGAGGGGACGCGCGGGGCTCTGCCCCGGACCCCGGTCAAGGACCTTTTGGGAAAGGTCCTTGACAATCCCCAAAACCTTTTGCGAGGTGGGAGGGATTATTATGCGCTCCGAATGGACGGCGGCGGATAAGCGGGCGTTTGTGCGGGGAAAAGGATCGGAGCTTCGGCGAAAAACGAACGCGTCACACATGGAATTGACCTATTCCCATACGTCACCGTGAGGAAGCCTCCCTTTACACAAGGGAGCCTGAATGCCTTGATTTTGTCTGCGCGAATTTATAAGGATCGGGCAACTGCCGACTGCCGTACTTTCCGTTTGCATCGCGGATAAAATAAAAACATAATTTACGAAAAACGCCTGCTTTTGCACAGGCGTTTCATTCGCAGGGAAACCTTTCCCATCCACCTATGAAAAGGTTTTGGGGATTGTTAAGGGTCTTTCCCAAAAGACCCTTAACCCAGGGTTCGGGGCGGCGCCCCGCGCGTCTCCTTTGGCGCTCCGCGCATCCCCGCGCGTCCCTGCGTGCCCCCGATGGAGGTAAAAATGGATTTCAGCTTTTTGACGACATATCGCGGAACAACACTGCGCCTGTTTGCGTGGTGCATGTTTCTGGGTCTGAGCGTTGCCGTGATTGCCGCGACCTTTCAGCGAAGGGTCCCGGGAAGGATTGTGCGTCGGCTTTTGCAGGAGCGGGCGCATTCGGCGGGCGAAGCCAAGACCTTAGCGGAGCTTGGGATCGCGCCCTCCTTCTGGATCCGTGCGGCAATGCGCGGAAAGTATTCCGCATTCCGCCGTGTGGTGGCGATTGCGGGCAGAGAGGACACGTATGCGGATGCGTGCGCAGGTGCGCAGGCGGACGCATGCACAGATGTGCAGACAGGCGCGCAGGAACAGACCGACGAATCGGACGCTACGGCGCACAACGGCAAAGCGAAGTGCCACGCGTCGGGCAAGAAGTCGGCGGCGGACGCGCGTCGCGCGAACATGAGCACGGCGTCGGACTACCTGAACGGCGCGCTCTACATCCCTGCCGACTGCACCGCGCGTGCCGAAAGCATTTTCGGTCATGACGAGGGCGGCTTCGGAACGGCAATTTTAGGCATGGCAGTCGGACTTGCGGTCTCCGTGCTGATCACCTTCTTTGCCGAAGAGCTTTTGACCATGCTGAACAACTTTATCAAACGATTTTTCTGAAAAAGTCCCGCGCGGACGGCTGTAAGCAGATGCCGTCATGACGCGGGTACGCCCGATATCATAAACGAAATCAATGAAATCGGCGAAACCGACGAAAACCGACCGGCAAATGAAACCGAAGGAGGATATACATATCATGACGCAAAAACAGGCAAAGCGTTCGCGGCCGCGCAGACGGCGCTCCACCGTCACCGTACTGCTCATCACGTTTGTGTGTGCGGTGGGAGCGGTGCTTTTGCTGTATACCATTCTGTCCGCCTTCGGGTTTCACTATGTGAGAAGTACGAGCGGCGACGGCGTGGTGAAGTTCCTCGGATGGACGAACAAGGACGGCAGTCCCGTTTCGGGCACGCTGTATTATGAGAACGGCTTGACGGCGGTAGTGGATTCCGAGGCGGGAACGGTCACGTTTTCCAACGGAAACATTTACGAAGGACCGATGAGCGGGCTTCTCATGCACGGTCAGGGCAAAATGACCTACCGAAACGG
>CABUHM010000016.1:0-14237 GCA_902491355.1 uncultured Eubacteriales bacterium | reverse complement strand
TGATCTCACGCCCTACCTCACCGAAGGCGAAAACGTCATCGGTCTGCAATTGGGCAACGGCATGCAGAACTGCTTCGGCGGCTATGTGTGGTGCTTTGACGGGGCGAGCTTTCGCACCGAGCCAAAGACCGCACTGCACTGTGAGATCCGATGCGGGGAGCAGACTGTTTCCTTTGAGGCGGATGAGAGCTTCCGCTGTGCGCCGTCCCCCATCTATTACGACGACCTCCGCATGGGCGAGCGGTATGATGCGCGCCGCGAGATCGCGGGATGGGATATGCCAGGCTTTGACGACAGCGCATGGACGCCTGCCGTTTCCGTTTCCACACCCAAGGGGGAGCGTCGGCTGTGCGAGGCGCATCCCATTTTGCCGCGTGAGGAGAGAAAGCCCGTTGCAATCTGGCGCGAGGGCGACGACTATATCTACGATTTCGGTGTGAATGCGGCGGGCTTGCCGCGTCTGCGCATCTGCGGCGAAGCGGGGCAGAAGATCGATATGGTTCACGCCGAGATCCTCCGTGACGGGAAGTTTTTCTACGACAATATCCGTTTCCCGTGGCCGCAGTATGAAAATTACCCCCTGTACCTCCAGCTCGACAGCTATACCTGTCGCGGAGACGGCGAGGAGGTATACATGCCGCGCTTTACCTATCACGGCTTCCGCTATATCCGTGTGAGCGGGCTTCGCCCCGAGCAGGCGACAGAGGAGCTTCTGACCTATGTGATCATGAACACCGACATGAAACTGCGGGGCGCGTTCTCCTGCTCCGATCCCGTGGTGAACCGCATTCAGGAAATGTGTCGGGTATCGACCTTGGCGAACTTTTATCATTTCCCCACCGACTGTCCGCACCGCGAGAAGAACGGCTGGACTGCCGATGCGGCGCTTTCCGCCGAGCAGGTGCTCCTGAATTGGGAGCCTGATGACAACTACGTGGAATGGTTGCGCAATATCGTCTGTGCCCAAAGGGAAAGCGGTCAGTTGCCCGGCATCATTCCCACAGGCGGCTGGGGCTTTGACTGGGGCAACGGCCCTGCATGGGACAGCGTGTTGGTTGAGCTTCCGTACCGTCTGTATCAGATGCGCGGCGATCTGCGCGGCGCCGAGGTGTGCGCCGATGCCCTGCGCCTTTATGTAGACTATATCATGTCGCGCCGCAATGAGGACGGCACGATCTCCATCGGCTTGGGCGATTGGTGCGCCCCGCACGATCCCATAAAATCCCCGCTTGCCTTCACCGATTCGGTGGAGTGCACGGATATTTGCCGCAAGGCTTCCGAGCTGTTCTCGGCGTTGGGCAGAGATGCCGACGCCGCATATGCAAAGGAGTGCAGTGAGGGCTTTCGGCGCGCTGTGCGGGAGCATCTGTGCGACCGCGACACCATGACCTTTGCGGGCAACTGCCAGACCTCACAGGCAATGGCGATCTACTACGGCATAACCGAGGCGGGCGAGGAGACAGCGAGGGCATTTTCGGTGTTGATTGATCTGATCCATGAAAACGACGACCATCTGGATACCGGTGTGCTCGGCACGCGCGTTCTGTTCCGCGTTTTGGCGGACTTCGGGGAGACCGATCTGGCAATGCACATGATCACGCGCCCCGATCTGCCGTCTTACGGCGCTTGGGTCGCACGGGGCGACACCGCACTGTGCGAGGATTTCAATGATTCGGTTGCCATGACCCAGTCCCACAACCATCAGTTCTGCGCCGATGTTTCCGCATTTTTCATGGAGTATCTGTGCGGCATTCGGGTGGATCTGCGTCGGGATGCCCGTCATCCGCTGGTCATTGCGCCCCGCTTCCCGGAAACTCTGCAAAGTGCGCGCGCCTTCCACGAAGCGCCCTTCGGCAGGGTGGACGTGAACTGGCGCCGCACCGAATGGGGCGTTGAGCTGTCGGTGTGGATGCCCGACGGCATGCGCGCGCCGCTGTCACTCGTTGACGGGTGGCATGTCAATGATAACGGTGCCGCCTCCGAGATTTCCTCGGGCGTTTATCTTCTGACCCGCGCATCCAACTGATTTTCCGATGTATCTGTTTTAGCCTTTACCCAGTAGTACGATTTAAAGACTAAAAATACATTATCATGATCCCATTCACGAAAAGGAAACACACACCGTATATAAAGGTGTTGTAACGTGTGAAAATCCGACCGCGTAAAGTTTTAGGCATAACATGGTCGCCCCTACAAATCTGTTACGCTTAAAGCCTTACGCAAGTTGTATTATAACCTTTTTACGCTGATAATTTTACGTTGGCGGATTCTCACGCTCTATAACCCTTATACATTGGGAGATATTGTTTATGAATCAACAGGCAAGCATACGGGAGCCGCGATTTTTGTCGGCTCTGCGTGAATTTGTTTGGAGCAGGGGATATATGGCTCTCTGCTTTTTTGTGGCGGCGTTCGGCGTGGTCACGGGATGGGAAATTCCGTGTGCCGTTGTGCTCGGCTACATTGCCTCTGCTGTGCTCATTCTCAGTCCGCATTGGATGCCGGCGTTTCTTCCGATTCTTATGATATCGGCGACCGTGACCCGCTTTTATGACTGCTTTGATGCCCTCATCGGCTATTGGTGGGTGCTCATTGTGCCCGCGTGCGCCATCGTATTTCACATCGTCCGCTATCGCAGACCGCTTTCCGTGGGACGCTCCTTTTGGGGGCTGTGCGCGGTGGCGGTCGCCGTGACCTTGGGCGGCTTGGGTTCTCTGTCTTTGCAGGAATATTTCCGACCCATCGCACTGTTCTATGTCATCGGTCTCGGCGCGGGCATGGTCGTGTTTTATCTGCTTCTGCGTTCAGAATGGTCGTCTGCCGCAGAAGAGCAGACCGGGCGGGATCGGCACTTCTTTGCATGCACCATGTACCTGTGGGGGCTGATATGCGCCTTCATGGTGTTCTTCAACATTGCAATGCAGTGGGATACCGTTATGGAAAAGAACCTGCTTCCGGAAATCCAGTGGAGCAACAATGTGTCCACCATGATGATGTTCGCCCTGCCGTTTCCGTTTTACTTTGCGCGTGACCGCATAGGACATCTGGCGGCGGCTTACGGGATGTATTTTGCGATTCTGTGCACGGGCAGTCGCGGAGGATGGGTCTTCGGCACGGCGGAATTCCTCGTATGCGTGGTCTACGGCGTGGTCGTGCAGAAGGGCAGGACGCGAAAGATAGCCTCCGTTGCGGTTCTGGCGGCTTTTGTGATGGTGATTGCCGTCTTTCACAAGCCTGTCTTTTCCGCACTCGGGATCGACCGATATTTTCGGGACGGCGGAAAGGATTTGATTTCGGATGATGAGGCGCGCGCCCGTCTGCTTGTTCGTTCGTGGGAGGATTTCCGTTCCGCCCCGATCTTCGGACGCGGCTTGGCGTACAGCGGAAACGCCGATATCTATGCGCCCAAAAAGGGCGCCATGCATTTTTATCACATGATGATCCCGCAGATCATCGGTTCGATGGGCTGGGCGGGTATTGCGGCGTACGGGTATCAGTTTGTCGGAAGACTTCGCATCGCCTTTCGGCGCGTCAACGCCTACAGGTTTTGTTTGTTTCTTTCCTACCTTGGCATTTTCCTGATGAGTCAGGTCAACCCGGGAGAATTCTGTCCCGTTCCGTATCAGATGGTGACAGTGACCTTGTTCGTCCTGCTCGAATGTGACACCGTTTCTCCCCGTTTGCGTAATAAAACAGGCGAATGCTTCGTTCATTCGCCTGTTTTGTGATTCGGTTATGAGATCGGCTCAGCCGATGATGACCTCGTGACCGGTGCGTGCGGACTCATAGATCGCGTCGATGATCTGCATGAGCACAACGCCGTCCTCAGCCGGAGCGCGGCAGGGTTTGCCCTCGGCTACGCATTCGGTGAAGCTCTTCAGCTCGTCGCGGAAGATCTGACCGAAGTCCATACCGCTGAGACCTTCCTTGATCTCGCTGTCGGTGCCGTCTGCCCAGAAGCACTCGTTGGTGCCCAGCTTCAGACCTGCCTTCGTGCCGAACAGCTCGATTTCGCCGCAGTCCTGCTTGATGTTCAGGTTGAAGGACGCTTCCACGTTCAGCACAAAGCCGTTGTCGAAGCGGACAAATGCGGTTGCAAAATCCTCAACGTCCTTTTTGTAGTCGCCGTCCTCGGCAACCCACGCCTTGGAGTCGTTACGGTTATGTCCGATGCCCGAGAACACCGCGCCGTACACCGAAACGGGCTTGGGACAGCCTGCAACGTAGCGCGCGAAGTCCATTACATGTACGCCTAAGTCGATCAGAGGACCGCCGCCTGCATAGGACTTATCTGCAAACCAGCCGCCGGGACAGCCGTTGCGGCGCAGATAGGAGACCTTACCGAAGTACAGATTGCCGAGCTTGCCGGAATCCGCATATTCTCTTGCGGTGATGCAATCGGGTCCGAAACGGCGCACAAAGCCGATCTGCAAAACCTTACCGTTGCGATCTGCGGCTTCCTTCATTTCCTTGGCTTCCTCTGCATTCATAGCCATGGGTTTTTCGCAGAGTACGTTCACGCCTGCGTTCAGAGCGGCAACCGATGCATTCTTATGCTCAGAGTTCCAGGTGGTCACGCTCACGGCGTCCAACTGCTCCTTCTTGAGCATTTCGTTGTAGTCGGTGTAGATGGTGGGGTTGCAACCGGTGCAATACTTGGCAAATTCCTCTGCCTTTTCACGCTTGAGGTCGCACAGAGCAACGATGTCGCAGTTTTCTGCCGCCAAATAACCGTCGCGGTGGAATCCCGCAATATTACCGGTACCGATGATACCGATTCTCAGTTTCTTCATAATGATACTCCTTGTTATTGATGGAATCCGTGCCGTTCAGCCGAAATCCTTTTTCAGTGGTAGTATACCGCACATTGATGAAAATGTCAAGGGAAAACCTCAATTGTTTTTTGTTGAAATGCTCCCGCACGGCGAAAATACACGAATTCCGATTTATATTTTTTCAGAAAATACTTGCATGTATCGGGAAACGGTGGTATAATCTATCCGTTTATACCGACAGAGAAAGCAGGATACCGTCATGTTACATATCAGAACCGTAGAAGTGAATTCTCCCGATGAAGCGGGAAGGGCGGCGGCAGACATTTTTGCCGACGTGATGCACGCCAGGCCGAGCTGTGTTCTCGGGCTTGCAACAGGATCTACGCCCCTTCCGCTGTATCGAGAGCTGATCCGGAGAGAACGGGTGGGCGAACTGGACTTTTCGCAGGTGCGCACGGTCAATCTGGACGAATACAAGGGGTTAGCCCCCGATCATCCGCAGAGCTACCGCAGATTCATGCAGGAGAATCTGTTTGATCATGTTTCCGTCCGACCTGAGAATACCGCTGTCCCCGACGGACTTGCCGCCGATGTGCCCGCCATGTGCGAAGCCTACGAGCGTCAGATCGAGGCGTGGGGCGGCATCGATCTCCAACTGCTCGGATTGGGTCATGACGGACATATCGGCTTTAACGAGCCGTCGGACAGCTTTCCCGTGGCGACCCACGAGGTACAGCTTACCGAAATGACCCGTCATGCCAACCGCCGCTTCTTCGCATCGCTTGACGAGGTTCCCACCGCCGCATTTACCATGGGCATCGGTACGGTCATGTCGGCGCGGAAGATAGTGATGATTGTGACCGGTGCGGACAAGGCGGAGATTCTTCGTCGGGCATTCCACGGTCCGGTGACCCCCTATGTTCCTGCATCCGTTTTGCAGTTCCACCCCGATGTGACCCTCATCTGCGACCGTGCAGGCATGGGCGATCTCTGATCCACCGCGTTTTAGTTTTAATACAGGCGACGGCGCAAAACGAAAACCGTATGCCGTCATTTCCGTTCCGTGGTCGGGACGAAAATGATATGCATACGGTTTTTATCATTTGAAATGGCGCCGATTATTTCAGAACCGAAATGGCATCCGAGATCTTCTTTTCATACGCCTGCATGCCGTACTTATCGATCTCTGCCTTGTTGTTTGAGCCGTGCGTCAGACAGCCTGCGCCGCCGATACAGCCGCCGATACAAGCCATACCCTCGATGAAGTTTGCGTCCAGACGTCCACGGCTCTTCAGCATGAGGGCGTTGCGGCACTGCTCAATGCCGTCGCAGGCACAGGTCTTCAGTTCAAAGTCACTGCCGTGCTCCTTGAGCGCCTCTGCAACCGCGTCGGAAAGACCGCCGCTTCTTGCAAAGATGCGTCCGAAGTACGATGCGTTATCCAGTGCGGATTCGGACAGGGTGGTGATGTCGATATCGCGGCTGTCGAACAGCGCCTGCAATTCCTCAAAAGTCATTGCCGCATTGACATAGGGCTTGATGTTGTCCTTTTGCACCTCTGCCTTCTTGGCGGTGCAGGGACCGATGAACACGACCTTGCACGGCGCTTCGTGCTCATGGATATACTTGGAGATGGTCGCCATGGGGGACAGATTATGCGAGACAAAGGGAAGCAAATCGGGAAATGACTTCTCAATGTAGGAAACAAAGGCGGGACAGCAGGAGCTGGTGAGGAAGCCCTTTTCCGCAAGCTCGGTCGATTCGGCGTCCGCCACCATATCGGCGCTAAGGGCCGCCTCGATGACGGTGTGGAAGCCCAATTCCTTCAAGCCCGTGACCACCTGACCGTTCTTGGCATACTTGAACTGGCTGGAGATGGCGGGTGCGACCACGGCAAACACCTTATAGCTGCGGTTGTTATCGCTTTCCCGAAGCATCCTGATCACGTCGAGAATGTAGGACTTGTCGGTGATGGCGCCGAACGGGCACTGGTACACACACGCGCCGCAGGCAATGCATTTGGAATTGTCGATGGCGGCGACCTTGTTTTCGTTCATGCTGATTGCCTTGATCTTGCAGGCATTCTCGCACGGACGTTTTCTGCCGATGATGGCGGTATACGGGCATACCTTGGCGCACGCGCCGCATTCCTTGCATTTGGTCTTGTCGATGTGCGCGACGTGGTTTTCGTCAAAATTTAATGCGCCGAAACGGCACACATCCTCGCAGCGGTGCGCCAGACAGCCGCGGCAGGCATTGGTCACTTCGTAACCGCCCATCGGGCATTCGTCGCAGGCGATGTCGATGACCTCAATGACGTTGGGATTTTCGCGGTCGCCGCCCATGGCAAGCTTCACGCGGTCGGCAAGAATGGCGCGCTCCTTATAGACGCAGCAACGCATGGTCGGCATCTTTCCGGGAACGATCATTTGCGGGATATTCAGAAGATTTTCGGTTAAGGTGCCTTTCCATGCAAGTCTCGCAACCTCGCGCAGAACCTTATATTTTAAGTGTTGTACCTTGGTATCAAATTTACGCATAATTACCTCGTTTAGAAATAGCTGACTTTGACTCGCTTGCCCATTTTTCGCAGGCACTCGGAAAGCTCCTCCACCAAATTCATCTTGATGTTGAATCGGATTGGAAGATCAGGGTTCTGATGCGCCGGATTTACGGCTCTTCCCACAAAGAAGTTGATATCGGTCGCCCCCTCGAACAGGAGACGGGCGATGAGAGACGCGCCGTCGCGGTGCATGCTCCAGTATTCGTATTTTTCGTTCTTGTCCAGTGCGTCCTTGGCATATTCAATGACACGGCTGACCGTGATCACGCCCTCTGTCACCAGATCCACGCCCTCGATTTCGCCGATGGGCGGGATGTCGCTTCTCTCGAAGTTGAGGCTGACATTCAGCGGCTTTCTCAGATAGTTTGCCGCAATGGTGGAGGTGGTGCCGCCGCACACAATGTGCTTGCCCTCCTTGGAGAAGAAGAGGGACATCATGCGGTTGCAGTCGTCGCGGTTGCGCGGCGGTCCGAACAGGAGGTTCACCGGCTCGCGGCGGCGGACGCGGACGACGCACGCTGTAGCATCGTCTCCGGGCTTTCCGTCGTACAGGCGGTTGCACTCGTCAAGGAGCATGGTCGCAAGCGTTTTGGCGTTATAGCCCACATGCGCGAAGGTGGTCATGAAATCGGCGATGTCCTCACGCTTCCAGCCGAAATTGCAGGTCAGTCCGATACCCGCATGCGGACAGCCGTCGCTCATGGCGATCAGGATGTCGTTTTCCTGCAACCGTATGGTGGACCGATAAATGGTTTTGCCGCCGATGCTCAGCTCACTTCCGGGATATTCGTAGTTTTCGCAGTTGCGGATCATGATGATATGCGGATTGTCGTATTGGATCAGCTCCGCGGTGGTATTGTCGATGAGGTGAATGATGGTAAAGGTGGAATATGCCACCTTCCGCACAGAGCAGATGGGCAGGGTGGCGGCAATAGTGCTGACGCATTCCTCAAGCGGCAGACCCTCTGCCATCATGGTGGAGATGATCTTGGAGGTCAGGGTGGAAAGAATGCTTGCCTTCACGCCGCTCCCCAAGCCGTCCGCCAGAACGATAACGGTGGAATTGTCACCCTGCTCCACAATATCCACGTGGTCGCCGCACAGTTGCTCGCCTTCGTGATTGATGCTTTTCCACCCGATATCCGAGCACAGATTATTCATCGTTGATTGACTCCTTCAGCTTGGTCAGCGCAATTTTGGTTTCGGCGGCGGTCTCACCAAGCAGAGAGGCGATCTCCTGCACGATACGCATTTGCTTGTCTACAACGCGATCCGCGATCTCCACGGTCTGTCGGCTGATGTTTTCTTTCTTTTCGCGCTGGCTTTCCTCTTCGGTCACGTCGCGCAGGATGCAGACGAGCAGACGGTATTCGCGGTCGTGGACGATGGTCTCCTCCACGTATTTCTCATACTCCGCCAGATAGATTCGCTTATTGTGGATGTTTTTCCCGTTGCGCAGTACCTCGATAAAGTCGCCGGGTTCCATAATGCGAACCACCTGATCGCCGAGAATGTCGGTGGCAAAGCGGATGTTTAGGATCTTCTGTGCCGGCTTGTTGATCTGCTGTACCTCGAGCTTTTCGTTGAGTACGATGAGACCGTTCGGCGTGTTTCTTACAATGGTATCCGAGAAGTTTTCCGCCTTGTCCTTTAAGAAGGGCAGGCACATGGAAATCTCCGCCTTGCCCTGACACACGGCGATCGCCTTTTCGCGGCAGGTGTTATATCCGCATGAGCCGCAGTTCAGCTCCTGAGACGGCTTGGTTTTGCCCATCTGGAGCAGAACCTCGCGGATCTCGTCCTCAGTGGGCGTTTGGAGCTTCCGCTCGATCTCGGTGAAGGTCTTGCGCATGGTGATGCAGTCGGGTTGCTCCACGGGAAAATCGTACTGCCCCGCAAATTTTGCAACGGCGGTATAGTCCCGCACGGGGGAACGGTGGAATTTCTCCATGACCGGTCCGCCGATACAGCTTCCCGCACATGCCGACATTTCGATGAAGCAGTGGTGAATCCGTCCGTTTTCGATATCGCGGAGCGCCGCCATGCAGTTTTCGATGCCGTCAATTGCCATGTAGGTGTAATTCGGGCTTTGCTCGGTCAGGGTCTTGAGGATGCCGCCGGTCGTGGGGAAGAAGCGTGCGCGGCTGTATTCGTCCGCATCCGCTTCCTGCCTCGGCGTGACGTTATGCTCCTTGAACCATGCCGTCAGCTCATCAAAGGTCAGGACGGCATCCACCAGTCCCTCATAATACTGCGCCTCGTCCTTTTTGGAGACGCAGGGACCGATAAACACGGTCTTTGCGTTGGGAATGCGGCGTTTGATGTCCTTGCAGTGCGCCTGCATGGGGGACAGGACGTCGGCAAGATAGCACAGTTCATCCGGAAAATGCTTCTGCACCAGAAGGTTGACCGAATGACAGCACGAGGTAATGATAATATCGCGCTGTTCCTCCCGCACCATGCGTTCGTATTCGTTTTTGACAATGGTCGCGCCGATGGCGGTCTCCTCCGCATCGTAGAAGCCCAGCTTTTTGAGCGCATCGCGCATGGCGTCGATGCCCACGCCCTCATAATTTGCGATAAAGGAGGGGGCAAGGCTCACGACCACGGGATCGCCGCTTTGCAGGAGCACCTTTACCTTTTCGGTCTCGTCTACGATCTGCTTTGCATCCTGCGGACATACCACAAAGCATTGACCGCACAGGATGCATTCGTTACCGATGATATATGCCTGGTTTCCCGAAAAACGGATGGATTTCACGGCGCAGTGCCGGATACATTTGTAGCAATTTTTACAGTTGGATTTCTTTAAGGTCAGGCAGTCCATAATCTTCGTACCTCATATGTCGTAAAGGTATTTGAAATTCAGATATATGTCGGCTTTGTGCGGTCAGAGCGCGGATACCACGGCTTGTTCAAAAAATTCTCCCACGGTTTCCGGTGTGACCGAATAGAAGTTATCGTCAACGGTGACGCAAACTCCCTTTTGGCAATTTCCCATACAGAAGGTGCCTGCCAGATCGACCCGATCGGTCAGATTACGCTCTGCCAGCAGTTGCTGGAGTTGCTCCACAACACGTCTGGAGCCTTTGATATGACATGAGGAACCGATGCAAACAGTAACTTTCATAACTGTTTTCCTTTCTTGTCTCAACTTACTTGACGATTCAGTCAGATTTTGTGATTCAGATATGCAAGAGAGAGTCCCATATTTTCGTATTGGACGGGAATATCATTCGGAATATTCAGGGTGCAGGGGGCGAAGCACCAGATGGCGCGGACGCCGCACTTCACCAATTGATCACTGACCTGCTGTGCCGCGCCTGCGGGAACGGCGATGACTCCGATGCCCACATTGTGCGCCCGACAGAATTCCGACAGGTCGGTCATGGGGTAGATCAGCTTTCCGGAGTGACTGGGGGTCGGTTTCGTGACCGCTATGTCAAAGGCAGCAATGATGGAAAGACCGTATTCGCCGAAGCCGCCGTAATCCAGAAGTGCCCGTCCGAGCTTTCCTGCGCCCACGATGATGACGTTTCCGTTTTTGTTATAGCCCAAAAAACTCTCCAGGGTGGCAACCAGTTCGCGGATGTTATAGCCGGTTTTCGGTCTGCCCGCGCCGCTGACGCACCTAAGTCCTTGCGGACCTGAACCTCGCCCAGACCCAATTTCCGGGCAATGGCGGCGGCAGATATGTTTTCGGCGCGGTGCTCGGTGTTTCTGAGGTATTTCAGATACAGCGGAATTCTGCCGATGGTTGCCCGCGTCACTTCATCCTGTTTCATATGTGTCACCTCCGGACATGGTTCGTTTCATTTTGACATCCACCGACAGGGAATGTCGGCGGATGCGTGCTTGCTTATTTTCTGCGGTAATCGGGGAGCAGGCGCGGGGAAACCGCATCGGTCTCAATGCCGGCGTCGCGGCGCTCTGCGTCGAATTTTTCGATGTGGGAAAGGGTCAGACGTCCCACTTCGGTGTTCTTGGCTACCGCAGACGCGTTCTGACCTGCGTTTCTGCCGAACACGATGATGTCAAGCAGGGAGTTGCCCATCAGACGGTTACGGCCGTGGATACCGCCGACGGCTTCCCCTGCAACGAAGAGGTTTTCCACGTTGGGAGTCATGCCGTTGACGTTGATATCAAGACCGCCGTTTTGGTAGTGCAGCGTGGGGTAGACCAGGATCGGCTCACGGCGAATATCGATGCCGTAGCTTGCGAACATACGCATCATTGCGGGGATGCGCTTTTCGATGGTGCCCTCGCCACCGATCTTTTCAATCATGGGCGTATCCAGCCACACAGCCTTGCCGCTGTCGGTCTCCACGCCTTCGCCGCGGTCGGAGCACTCACGGATGATGGAGGCGGCGGCAACGTCGCGGGTCTCCAAGGGATGCATGAACACCTTACGGTCGCGGTTGACCAGCTTTCTCGGTGACCAGTGCGCCGAAGATCTGCTGCGGATATGCCGCGCCCGTGGGGTGGTACTGCAGTGTATCGGCATACAGGAGCTTTGCGCCTACGCGATAGCCCAGCACCAGACCGTCTGCGGTAGCACCGTAGTGGTTGGAGGTGGGGAAGCCCTGATAGTGCATGCGTCCTGCACCGCCCGTTGCGATAATGACGGTCTTGGCACGTGCGACCATCAGCTCCTTGGTCTCCATATTCATCAGGACGGCGCCCGCCGCCTTGCCGTTTTCGTCCAGGATCAGCTCAATTGCCGCAGTGAAGTCCACCACGGGAATGCCGCGGTTCAGAACCTCGTCGCGCAGGGTACGCATAATCTCGGCACCGGAATAGTCCTTTGCCGCGTGCATACGCTTGCGAGAGGTACCGCCGCCGTGCGTGGTGATCATGGTGCCGTCGGGCATCTTGTCAAATTCCACGCCCAGGTCGTTGAGCCACTGAATGGCTTCGGGCGCGTCGCAGACCAGCTTGGCAAGCAGTTCGCGCTTTGCGGCATAGTGACCGCCGCCGAAGGCATCCACAAAGTGGATCGCGGGGGAGTCGTTGGGCTTATCCGCCGCCTGAATGCCGCCCTCTGCCATCATGGTGTTGGCATCGCCGATGCGGAGCTTGGTCACGATCATGGTCTTAGCGCCCGCCTTGTCTGCCTCGATGGCGGCAGATGCGCCTGCACCGCCGCCGCCGATGATGAGAACATCGACGTCATAGCGGATGTCGTCCAGATCCACGTCGGATGCGCTGATGCGGCTGTGCGCTTCCAAAAGCTCGCACAGCTCATGCGGGACGGCCTCGCCCTTGTTGGGACCGATCTTGAGCGTGGAAAACTCGCTCTTTTTATAGTCGGGATGATAAGCCGCCAGCAGATCCTCTTTTTCCTTTGCCGTCATACGGGCAGGCTCATAGGCAATATTGGCGTCTCTTGCGGCTTCCACAGCCTTTAAGGATGCTTGAAATTCTTTTGCGTACATTGTGGTTACCCTCCCTTACTTCTCGATCTCGCGGTTGTTGTAAAGCTCTTTGATCTCGTCAATGGGCTTCTGCATAAGTGCTTCGATCAGCTCGGTAAAGGTACCGTCCTTGACCTCCTGCACGCGTTCTTCCAGATGCGCGGTCTTGGGGGCAAGATACTTGCCGTTCAGACGGCGCGCAAGCATGGCTACTTGCGGATGGGAAATGCCGGCGGGGCAGCGGGAAGAGCAAACGCCGCACATGACGCAGTCGAAGGATTCCTCGGCGCATTTGTCGAATTCGCCGCGCTGTGCATATGCGATGTACTGCATGACGTTCAGGCTCTGGGTGCAGCTCTTGGTGCAGGCGTTACAGCCCACGCATGCGTAGATCTCGGGGTACAGCTGCATCATGATCTGCTGGGTGGGCTTGATCTCTTCGATATCGTAGACCTGCTTGACCAGGGGGAAGAAGGGAAGGGTCGCGATGTACATATCGTTTTCGACCTTGGTCTGGCATGCAAGACAGGTCTTTAACTCTCTCTGTCCCTTAATGCGGTAAATGGTTGCGCATGCGCCGCAGAAGCCGTTCCGACATCCGCAGCCGCGAACCAGCTGATATCCCGCATATTCCATAGCGCGCATGATCGTGAGGGTGTCCGGCACGCTGTACTGCTTGCCGAACAGGTAAATATTTACCATATTTTCCATGTAAAACTCCGTTCCGCCGTCCGCAGACGGCATAAGTCATGTTAAGTGTCCGGATCGGCTGAGCGTCAGCCGATCCTGTTGCGCTTGTTTTTTCGACGGAAGCCGTTCGTCCGGGGCTTCACCGTTTCATTCCGACGGCACGGGCAAATGCGCCGTGCGCGGATCGTGCGGTGATGCCTTAATACTCGTTCGGAAGCTCGTCGATCTCATCGCAGCGGAAAACCGGACCGTCCTTGCAGACGTACTTGGATCCGATGTTGCATCTTCCGCATTTGCCGATGCCGCATTTCATGCGAAGCTCCATGGTGGTGTAGACCTGGGTCTTTTCAAAGCCCAGCTCCTGCAAGCCAGCCAGAGTGAACTTGATCATAATGGGAGGACCGCACAGAATGGCGATCTTGTCGGTGGGGAAGCCCAGCTCCTTGACGTAGTTCGGTACAAAGCCCACGTGACCGTCCCATTCGGGCTGTTCACGGTCGATGGTGAGATGCACGTTGACATTGGCATCCTGCGACCATTCGCTGATGATCTCGTGATAATCGACCAGATCCTGCATACTGCGGGAGCCGTATACGATGTCGATTTTACCGTAACGGTCGCGGTAATGACGGCAGTAATTGATGACCGAGCGCAGAGGCGCCAAGCCGATACCGCCGGCGATAAAGAGCATATCGTGTCCCACAAATGCGGTGTCTACGGGGAATGCGTTGCCGTAGGGTCCGCGAATGGTGATCTGCTGACCGACCTCCATGGAATGGAGCCACTGGGTGACAC
>CABUHM010000015.1:0-14268 GCA_902491355.1 uncultured Eubacteriales bacterium | reverse complement strand
CGCTTCAGACTTTCGACATCGAGCTTCAGCTCCTTCGGCTCTACACGGATATCCAGCTCCACGTGCCGCAACTTGCAAAACAAGATCACACAGCTGACGGCGTTTGCGACCACCGTAGCAATGGCGACGCCGCTGACCGTCATGCCCAAAACCGCCACGAAAAAGAGATTCAGCACCACATTAAGCACACCCGACACTGCTAAGGCGATGAGCGGTATCTTGGTTTCGCCCACACTGCGGAAGATCGCCGCCTCAAAGTTATACAACAGAATGACGGGCATACCGACAAGATATATGCGCAGATACAGCAGTGCCAGCGGAAACACATCGTCCGGAACGCGAAGAAGACTGAGAAAGGGCGCGGCGATCAGCTCACCCAGAACAGCGACGGCAAAGCCGCCGAGCAGTGCCACTATAATGGAGGTGTGCACCGCCTTTTTCACCGCCTGTCGATCCCCGTGACCGATGGCGTGCGCGATCACCACGTTCGCGCCCAGTGCGATCCCGATGAACAGATTGACGATAAGACCGATAACAGGACCGTTTGCGCCCACGGCGGCGACCGCCGCAGTCCGCTGTTCCCCCGCAAAGTTGCCCACGATGGCAAGATCGGAGGCATTGAATAGCTGACCGAGAATGGCGGTCGCCGCAATGGGGAAGGCAAAGCGCGGGAGCTTGTCCCAAAGCGACCCGTGCAGCATATCGAGCTTTTGTTTTTTCGCTGTGGTACTCATAATTATACTTCTTCTCTTCTTTACCGGGTACTGATTTTACTAATTAATCGGGTTCCATGGACACAAGGTGAAAATGCTCCCCCGCAAGCAGTGCGGCATCCCGTTGACAGGAGGACAGAAGCAGGATCTGCCGCCCGTCGCGCTGTGCCGTGCGGCTCATAAGGCGCAGGACACGCGAAAGACGCTCATCGTCCAAACGGGAAAAGCTCTCGTCAAACAGGAACAGTCCCCCGTGAGACAACTCCAAAACGTCGCTCAGTGCCAAGCGCAGACTGATATACGCCAGATCCTCCGCGCCCGCGCTCAGGTGGGAAACATCCCGCGTGCCGAGACATCCGTCCTCATCGGTTCGGGAGTATTCCATGGAAAAATCGTTCCTGACACCGACGCGCGTATATTTTCCGTCGGTCAGCTCACCCATGATCGCACCGGCGCGCGCGGAAAGACGGGGCGCAAGATCGGCGCGCAGGGTCTGCGAAGCCGCCTCCAGCCTGTCCTGCGCCAGCTCCAATGCGCGGTATCGCCGCATCTGCCGTGCATATTCGGCACGTAAGCTGTCTCCCTGATCCCGCAATGCAGACGGATCGGGCAGGGCGGCGCGCCGTGCGGATAGAGAAAGCTCGGCGCGGTGCACCGCTTCCCGTTCCTGCTCTGCCCGCGCGGCACGCTCCTGTAAGCGGACGCTGTCCGGCATATCGTCCGAGTTCAACGGGCGGTATCCCTTCTGCGCAAGTCCTTCGCATATCCGACGCTCTACGCCCTCATGCATGCCGGAAAGTGAGGCTTGCAGGGCTTCTGCGGTCTTTCGGCACGTCAGGAGGGACTGCTCGGTTTCGCGCATGCTCTCCAAAGCCGAACGCGCGTCCCGCAGTGCCGTGTCCGCATCGACCTGTCCCCATTCGGCGAGGCATGCGGCAAGCGCGGCATCGTCCTGCGCCTGCGTTTCACGAAGCGACTGCAATCGGGCTTCTGCCGCCGATATCGCTTCCCGACGCGCGGCATCGGCATCCATGCACGCCTGCCGCTCCCGCAGAACGGCGGGGATATCCCACTCGGGCATCAGCCCAAGCTCGGAAAGCAGGGCGCGATATGCCCGTCCGATGCGGTGTGCATGGATCAGAAAGCCGACGCCCAACGGGATCAGCCATAAAAAGAGAAAGCCTGAAACACGGAAGCGCTTCTGCCGCCGCTTCATCTCGGTCAAACGGGCGACAAGTGCCTCGACACCGCCCATTTCCGCCGTCCGCTGTGCCGCGCGGGCATCGATCTGCGTCTCGGCGGCGGAACGCGCCTCCGCCAGCGTAAGCTCGGCACGGGTGACCTGTTCCCTGTCGTCCGAACAGCGGCGGGAAAGCTGTTCGGTGCGGGATATGTATGCTTCATCGGGAAAGAACCCGTTTTGTGTGGCGCGGGCAAGGAGCGATGCGCGTTTGTCGGTCAGGGTCTGCGCCTCGGCTTGCAGTGCCCGCAGGCGGTCGAACGCCTCGCACGCATGATATGCGCGCGTATACACAAGCATGTCCTGTAGCCGCGTCAGTTCGGCAGCTTCCAGCTCACATTGGCGTTTTCTTGTCTCCAATGCCTCCTGCTCTGCGTCCAGCGCCGCGCGCTCCTGCGCACTGCGGGCAAGGATGGCTTCGTTTTGCGCCAGCTCCTCGCTCAGACGGAAAACAGAGCCGCCTTTTTTATTTTTATGCCACAGGGCGATACGGAAGTCCTCCAGTTTATTCTGCGCCCGACGGAATCCGAGCGCGGCATCGCCCGAAAACAGGAGGTTTTCCACCGCCTGCGAAGTGCGAACACCGTCCACCGTGTTGCCCTGCGCCTGACTGACGTAGGCGATCCGATAAAACAGGGGCGCGGGGATGTGCAAAAACACCTCGCCCGGGCATTCCCCCGAAAACACCGCGACCCCATCCGACAGACGCACGATCCGCACCGTATCCCGCGCGGGCATGCGCCACTCGCGCTCAATGCGGTACTGCTCGCCGTCCGATGTCAGCTCAGCCCAGCCCGAAAGCGCATCGCCGTCCCACGGGATACAGCGACTGCGAACGGCGCGATCCGCACCGTACAGAAGAAAGCCGATGAATGCGCATAGGGTGGATTTTCCCGATTCGTTCCGACCGAAGATCAGATTCAGCCCGGGAGCAAGCTCAAAATCGCGGTTGCGCAGGGAGCCGAAGGCACCCACATGAACTCTTGTCAGATACATGTCACGCCTCACCCAAAAGAAGCTCCCATGCCCCGCGCAGGGAGGAAACGGTGTAGGTCGGCGGATGGGGCGGCTCGACGCATATGCCCGCCGGGCGGAGCCACATGGTATCCCAACCTGCGGCATACCCTCCCGCGATATCCGAGGTCAGGGAATCGCCGACGATCAGCACGGAAGCAACGGAAAAATTCGGAACGTGAACTGCGACATAGTCGAAAAAGCCGCGATCGGGCTTCTGGAAGCCGATCTCGCCCGAAATAAACAGCTCGGAAAAATACGGTGCCAGACCGCTTTTGGCAAACCGTCTGCGCTGAACCTCCGCCACGCCGTTTGTCACCAGATACAGCCCGCACACGGCACCGAGGCGACGGCAGAATTCCTCCGCGTCCGGCAAAAGGTACGCGCACTCTCCGAGACAGGACGAATACATCGCGTTCATTTCTGCGGCATCGGCATCGGTGCCGAGATATCGGTTCAGCCGCCGAAAGCGTTCCACGCGCAATTCGGGCTGTGTGATCTCCCCGCGCTCCAGCTCCTTCCACAAATTGTCATTGATGGACTGATACGCCGCCACCGCGCGGTCGTCGCACGGCAGGGAGAAGGCGGTCAGGGTGCTGGCGGCAGACTCCCGCTCGGCACGGTTAAAATCGAACAGGGTGCCGTCGGCATCCAGCATCAAGTGGGTGTATTTCATCGGATCATCCCCCCGTTTCAGTCAAAATTCGGATCGGCGCCGTCCAACGCCGCAAGCCCGTATCGGAGCGCAAGCTCGGCAATGTCCCGCACGGCGGGATCGTCCGCCGAAAGCTCAGGTGCTAACGCCGCATAAAAAGCGCCCCGCAGGGACGGATCGCGCCGCAGTGCCTCCGATTCGGGCGACGGATGGCTCTCGTCCCGTATTTCCAGCGAATAAAATTGCTCCTCCCACTGCACGCGAAGGACGGCGAACGGGATCCGCATGCCCGCGGGAAGCTCTCCCGTCAGGACGATGCGAACATCGGTTCTCCCGTCATATGCGGCATCGGAGAGCGCGGAACGCACGGCGGATAGGACACCGTCCGCGTCTGTTACGCCGCTCAGATGCACGCGACAGATTTCATAATGATGCGAACAAAAGGGAACGAGCCTCCAGTCGGCAAAAAAGCCTTCCCCGCTCTTTTTCATCGCCGCAACAACAGCGCCCTTTTCGCCCGTCTCGCCGAAATCCCGTCCCTGCATGCATCCGGCGTATCCGTACCACTTCTGCCCGAGCCGCACAAGCCCTGCGTTGTTGTGGTAATGACCGAGCGCGTAATAGTCGAAGCCGCTGTCCTCAATGTCCCGCACGGATATGGGGCAAAATTCGGCATCTGACGCATTGAGAGAGCCGTGCGCGCATAAAATGTTGATCCTGTCCCGCCGCGCGGGATAGACGCCCGAAAAACGCGTTCCCGATGCATTCTCCCCCACACAGGCAGAGCCGTATACGTCCGCGCCTAAATCGGGAAAGGGGATGCACTGCAACGCGGCGGACGTGAACACAAAGACGTTTTCGGGAAAGCGGGTCGTGCCGTACACTCCGTTCGGCGTATACGGATCGTGATTTCCGGGCAGGATCACAATGCGCATGGGAGCAACGTCGGCAAACAGACCGCACACAAAGGAAACCGTATCGGCGGATACCGCATCGGAATCAAACAGGTCGCCGCAGATCAGGCACAATGATATACCGCCGTCCGACGCACGCCTGAGCATACGTGCAAAATTCAAGCGCAGCTCTTCCCTGCGCTCCGCCGCCTCCGAGGGAGACAGCGCGGCAAACGGCGGATCAAGATGAATGTCCGCACAGTGTAACACAGTCAGCATAAAGCCTTCCCCCTTCCGCCGAATCGGCACAGCATTCGATGACGCCGACTCCCGACATCACCTTTTTTTACAACATCTCATATTATAACAGAATCGCCCCCGCCTGTCAATTTTTTACGCGCTGAAATTTCGGGTAATTCCGCAAAATCCGTATTCGGCACGCAAAGGCGGTCGTTGACTGTCAAAGCCGATCAAAAACGGAAGAAAACGGGCATTTTTCATAGTATTCACAAAATATATCTTGTGTTTTCACTATTGATTTGCTATGATTGTGGAAAGAATACACACAGGAGGGATTTATCATGTGTACAAATCATAAGGACAAGAATTCCGTACTGAAGATCATTTTTGTTGCGGCACTTGCCGCAGGCGCGCTGGCAGGCATGGTCGTTACCTTTGTTTACTTCGTGAAAAAGTTCAAACTGAAGCTCTCCATGGCAACTCCGTGCGACGATTGTCTGGCTGACGATTGCTGCGACTGCGACTACGCATCGGACTTCGATGAAGCAGATGTCGACGACGTTGAGGTAGCACAGAGCGAAGAAAAAGACGTTGGGAACACCGATTCCGACGCCGAGTAATCCAAAACCGAATACTGCCGAAAAGAAAACGGGAAACAGCCCATAGCGGTTGTTTCCCGTTTTCTTTTTCATACATTTTCCCGAACCCCTTGACAAAAGCGGCATAACACGGTATACTTTAAGTATCTTAAAAGAAAAAGGGTAAGTGTGAGGAAATGATTAACAGATAACCTACGTACAATGATTATGTGACCCATGGACATGGGTTTATTTACGTTGGGATTATCTGATATCTTTTCTCTGTGGCACAACGATGCCGCCGCGCGGTGTTGCGTTGCGTTGTTTCGCCTTGCGTTGCTTTGCTTCGCTTTGCTTTGCTTCGCTTTGCTTTGCTTTGCTTTGCGTCGCTTTGTTGCCATGCCCTGATACGGCTTTATCGGATAATCCCTTCCTGTTCCGACAAGGAGGGTTTTTTATGTTTCAAAAATTACTGTTATCCGCCGAAAACATTTCGGCGAGCTTCAGCACAAGAGTGTTATTTCAAATCGACCGTCTCGAGATCCGCGCGGGAGATCGGATCGGTCTTGTCGGTCTGAACGGGTCGGGCAAAACGACCCTTTTGCGGCTTCTCTGCGGCAAGATCGCTCCCGAAGAGGGTACGATTCGCTTTCACTGCACCCCGCGCTATTTTTCACAACGGTCCGATGAGCTGTCGCACTGTGCCGATCCCAAAGAACTACGAAATTTCGGTGTCGGCGATTTCGACGATCGGGACACGGTCAGCGGCGGCGAGAACACGCGACTGCGCTTGGCTGAGCTTTTCAGCGAAAGCGGATCGCTGTTTCTGCTTGACGAGCCGACATCACATCTGGATGCGGACGGTTCAGCCTATCTGAACTACCGTCTGTCCCGCCTCGACAGCTTTGTTTTGGTGAGCCACGACCGTGATCTGCTTGACCGTCAATGCAACACCGTCATAGAGATCGAAGCCGGCAAGGTGAAAACCTACCCCGGCAACTATACCGACTACTGTCTGCAAAAGGAGCAAGCCGCAAAGCGCGCATCCTTTGAATACGAGCAATACACGGAGGAAAAGAGGCGCCTGACCGAGGCATATCGCGCGAAGAAGGAGCAAGCGCGGCGCATGGAAAGGCGTCCGCACGGCATTTCCGCAAGCGATGCAAAGGACATTGCCCTTTCCTCCACACGCAACCCCGCAAGCAAGGCAAAAAGCATGGAGCGGAGCGCCGCCAACATCAAGCGGCGCATAGAGCACATGGAGATTCGGGAAAAGCCGCGGGAGTTGGATCAGATCCGACCGATCTTCAGTCTCACCGATCCGCCGCGGAATCCCATCATCATGGAAGCCGCCGCGCTGTCCTTTTCCTATCCGAACGGAAAGGAGATATTCAAAAACACCTCATTTCGTCTGTTCCGCGCCTCCCGTACGGTTCTGCTCGGCGAAAACGGTGCGGGCAAAACGACCCTGATCCGCTTGATTCTGGAGGGAGAGCGCATCCGCATCGTTCCGCGCGCGAACATCGGATATCTGCGGCAGGATCTTTCCGATCTCCGTTCCGATAGCACGGTACTGGAAAGCGCCATGGAGACAAGCGTTCAGCCGCCAAACATCGTTCGCAATGTCCTTGCCAGACTGCTCTTCACGGCGCAGGATATCCAAAAGCCGATATCCGTCCTCTCGGGCGGCGAACGGGTACGTCTTGCGTTTGCAAGGATATTCGTCAGTCGGGCAAATGTGCTCGTCCTCGACGAGCCGACAAACTATCTCGACATCCCGTCCATTGAAGCCATTCAGGCGTTACTTTCGTGCTACGAGGGCACCCTGCTCTTCACCTCGCACGACCGTGCCTTTGTCCGAGCCATTGCAACCGATGCGCTGATGATCCGCGACGGACAACTGATTCCGTGCGAGCTTCCTGTGTGGGAGAATTGAGCGAGGGCAGTCTCATCGGAGTCTGCACAGACCTCGCGCCCCGCGTCCGGGTGCATACGCGGCAAGCCGCGCATGCACCCTCGGAGGTCGGTGGCAGTTAGACGTCACCGAACGTGCGGACGGTATCCGCCGCCGACCTCCGTCCGCGCCGTTTGCCTGCGGCAAACGGCGCAGACGCGGGGCTTTTTTGCGCAGACCTGCGTTCCCGTGCCCGCATAAAACAGACGACCGACGGTCGGCACAGCGGAGAAGCTCCGCAGATGTGCGTTGACCGTCGGTCGTCTGTTTTATGCTGTATACAAACGCTCTTATTTCACCGAAGTGACATGATAACCCGCATGCTCGACCGCCTGCTTCATCGCATCAGTATCGGGCTGATCATGCTCGGAAAGGGTCACGACCGCAGTTCCGTCGGTGTGGCTCACCTGCGCCGACACAACGTCCGGAAGCGCCTCCAGCGCCGTTCTGACGCGGTTCTCGCAATGCTCGCACATCATGCCGCGAATATGCAGGGTCACGGTGGCATCGTAGGACGCCTGCGAAGTATGCGTTTCGGCCTGCGCCGATGCTCGCCTTGTCCCCTTTGCCCTATATATCTTGCAGAAATTCAGGCGCAGAGCGTTGGACACCACAAGGAAGCTGGAAATGCTCATTGCCGCAGCGCCGAACATGGGATTCAGGGTCAGCCCCAATCCCACAAAGCACCCTGCGGCAAGCGGAATGCCGATGAGGTTGTAGGAAAATGCCCAAAACAGATTTTCGTGAATGTTGCGCAGGGTTGCGCGGCTCAGCCGAATTGCGGCGGGAACGTCCATCAGACTGTTCTTCATGAGCACCACGTCGGCGGCATCGATCGCAACATCGGCGCCCGCACCGATGGCAATACCCATATCGGCACGCACCAGCGCGGGAGCATCGTTGATGCCGTCGCCCACCATGGCGACCTTGCCCTGCTCCTTCAAACGGCGGATCACGCTTTCCTTTCCGTCGGGCAGGACACCCGCAATGACCTCATCCACGCCCGCCATTTTTCCGATGGCGTTTGCGGTACGCTCGTTATCGCCGGTCAGCATGACCACACGGATGCCCATGCCGCGAAGCTGTGCGATCGCCTCCGGACTGTCCTCCTTGACGGTATCCGCCACGGCGATGATGCCCGCCAGCTTCCCATTCTCGCAAAACAGAAGGGGGGTGTTCCCTGCCTGTGCCAAACGGTCCGCCTCTTCCCTTGCGGCATCGGGAATATCGGTCTGCCCCGAAATAAAGGAGAGACTGCCGCCAAGCAGGGGCGTGCCGTCCAAAACCGCAATGACACCGTTCCCGGGCAATGCCGAAAAATCGGTGACCTCTGCCGCCGTCATGGAAAGCTCCTGCCCCTTTTGCAGAATTGCCTTTGCCAGCGGATGCTCACTGTGGGATTCCAATGCAAGCGCTAAGGAGAACAGACGATTTTCGGTGTAGCCGTCTGCGGGAAGCACGGCGGTCACCACAGGCGTACCGTTCGTAATAGTCCCCGTCTTGTCCAGCGCCACGATTCGAATTTTTCCCGTTTCCTCCAAAGAGGTCGCTGTCTTGAACAGGATACCGTTCTTAGCACCCAAGCCATTGCCCACCATGATCGCCACGGGGGTGGCAAGTCCGAGCGCGCACGGACAGCTGATCACCAGCACCGAAATGCCGCGCGCCAATGCATAGCTGAAATTCTGACCGATCAACAGCCAAACGATCAGCACCAAAAGCGAAATACTCATGACCACGGGCACAAATACGCCGGACACTCGATCCGCGATCTTGGCAATGGGCGCCTTGGTCGCCGCCGCATCGCTGACCATGCGGATGATCTGGGAAAGCGTGGTATCCTCGCCCACGCGGGCCGCCTCGCAACGGATGAAGCCGGACTGATTCATGGTTGCCGCCGAAACGCGGTCGCCCACCGTCTTATCCACGGGAATGCTCTCACCGGTGAGCGCCGCCTCGTTGACCGCACTGCTGCCCTCGATTACCACGCCGTCCACAGGGATGCTCTCGCCCGGCCGCACCACAAATACATCGCCCCGTCCCACCTGATCTATGGGTACGGTGATCTCCTTGCCGCCCCGCACCACGGTAGCGGTTTTGGGCGCAAGGCGCATCAGACTTTTCAGCGCGTTTGTAGTCTTGCCCTTGGAGCGCGCCTCCAGCATCTTCCCCACCGAAATCAGGGTCAGGATCATTGCGGCGGACTCGAAATAGAATTCATGCATATAGGTCATCACGCCGTCCGCATCGCCGCGCATCTGGGCATCGGTCATCAGGAAGAGCGCCGCCACACTCCAGACATAGGACGCCATGGAGCCGAGCGCCACAAGGGTATCCATGTTGGGCGAACGGTGCAAAAGTCCCCGAAATCCGCTGACAAAGAAGCGCTGATTAATGATCATGATGATGCCCGCCAGAATCATCTGCACAAGCCCCATGGCGATGTGGTTGTGCGCCATCCATGTGGGAAGCGGCCAGTTCCACATCATATGTCCCATGGAAAAATACATCAGCACCGCAAGAAACGCAACGGACGCGATGAGACGCCGCCGAAGCGCAGGCGTTTCCCTGTCCGCCAGAGGGTCGTCGTCCTCACCGACACCCGAGGCGGCGCGCGTGTCCGATCCGGATTTGAGGGACGCACCGTAGCCCGCCGCCTTCACTGCGGCGATCACGGCGGCAGGGTCTGCCGTTCCCTCCACGCCCATGGAATTTGTCAAAAGGCTGACAGCGCAGGACGTAACGCCCTCCACACCGGAAACCGCCTTTTCCACCCGCGTACTGCACGCAGCGCAGCTCATACCCGTTACGTGATATTGCTCCATAATCTATACCCTCTTCCCGGTTGTCCTGTTTCGGAAAAGCCTTTTTACTTTGCCGCGTCGGACTTGGACGCATCGTATGCCTGACGCACCGCAATGGCAAGCTGATCGGCGCACGATGTATCCTTCATACCGCACGTGTTGCCGCGCAGCTTCTCTTCGATCTGCTCTACCGTGCAGCCATCCACCAGCTTGGACACTGCCTTTAGGTTGCCGTTACAGCCGCCCGTAAATTCCACGTGGGACACGACGTTGCCGTCAAGCTGAAAACGAATTTCGCGGGAACATACCGATTTTGTTTTGTATGTATATTCCATTGTTGTAATCCTCCGTCGAAGTATAATAATTTAAAATATGATGATACTCTGATGCCACGCGGTGTCAAGACTGCTTTTTTAAACAATTCTTAACGTCAGCGCCGAGCTCACAGCGTTTTCTGATAATACATGACGTCCAGCCTGCGGTCGAATTTGAAGCCGACCTCGGAAAGCGTTCCCTTTTTCTCAAAGCCGTGTTTTTCGTGGAAACGGACACTGCCGCTGTTTTCGCCCGTGATGAGGGAAACGATATGACGCAGCCCGCGTTCCCGCGCCGCCTCCTCGATGCGACAAAGCAACTGCGACCCGATGCCGCGCGCTCTCACATTATGATCTAAGTAGACCGAGAGAGCGACGGTAAAGCGATATGCCGAACGGGGATAGCCGACCACCCTTCCGCCCTCCTCCACCACAAAAAACGGAAACGAGGCATGAATGCCGCGCAGACGGCGGGTGAATTCCTCTAGGGTCAGAGGCTCTTCCTCAAAGGTGATCGTCGTATTCTCGATATAATAATTGTAGATTGCGAGACAGGACGCAATATCGTCCGTGTCGTCGCGCAGCTCCCGAATGATGACCGACATAGTTTCACACTTCCCGAAAACAGCGCCGCATCATGAATCAGTATTCCCCAAAGGTGAATCGTGCCATACGCATCTCACGCCGTTTTCCGCCTTTAGGATAGCACAAACGACAATTGCTGTCAATACGAAAAATGTGAAATTGGTACCGAATTATCAAACTGACATCGCGAAACCGCCCAATAAGATTCCCGCATGGAAAGAGCCGCACCGAAAGTCACTCGGTGCGACTCCTGCGCCTTTCTCGCAAAGCGGGGAGGCACGTTATACTTCTGAATGATGCGGTATCGGGTTCGTCAAACGGGATCAGTGGGCAATTCCGAGCTGATCGTAGATGGAGTTGAGCACCCACGCCTTATCCTGATAATCGATATTTGCGGTAAGCCAATCGGTGAAGCAAACCATGGAAAATGCTTCGGGGCTTCTCTGGTACTGGTTGAAGAGGAGGATGCCCAGATACAGCTCACTGCGTGCCCAACCTTCAATGTAGGGGTGAATGACCTCCCACAGGCGGGTGGCTTCCACAGCAACCGTCAGATCGTAGGTGGTGTTGCCGTTTTCGTCGGTGCTGCGCGGGATCGGACACGTTACGTTTGCACGAGAGAAAGGCGTCCAGCAGTTGCCGGCGGCATTGTTGCACAGTAGCAAAATGAAATCGTAAATTGCGTCCACATGATCGGCGTCGTACACCTGTGCGATGCACTTCTTCAGGGTCGCAAGATAGGTTCCCTCATCCATGGTGGGATCGGCAAGCAGCTTTTCGTAGAGACGGCTACGTACTCCGCCGAATTCGAGGCTGGAAAGTGTCGTATCAAACTGGAGGTAAACGCCGCGAATACCGAGGGATACATAGTAGTTGATATTCTTGCGTACCGTGAGGAAGTTCGGGAAGAAGGTGGGAAAATAGAAGTAATCACTGGTCATATCCAGCATGACTACATTGCTGCAATGCTCCACCCACGCCTCGAGGTTCTCGCAATAGGACTTATTGGTGAGGCAGGAGGAATCGTTGATGGCATGTGCGGCGCACAGATCCCACACGCGGAAGTACACCATTACATTGTCGGGGAATTTGCTCGTGCAGGGCTTAAGGGACGGGTCGTTCACCAAAATGGTGAGCTTTACCAGCGGGAATTCGTCCTTGATCTGCTCGGCGGCGCGGATCACCAATTCAAAGTACGCGCCGTACTCGGAGCCTTGTCTCTCAGCCGCCGCGCGGCAGGCATCACATTGGCACAGCTCGGTCGTGTTGTAGACCAGGCTGACCTGAACGTCGCCCTCGGTCTGACCTCTGGACTTGAGCCTTGCCTCATTGACAATACGCTCGACCATTTCGTCTGCCAAGGCAGAGCAGCACAGGATCTGATCGCTGTCCACGGAGGTATAGGTTTCAAGTCTGCTTGTGGTGAGTCCCTCGTAATCGCAGTCACCTGCCTTTGCATATACAAAGGTATGTTCGGAGGTTGCCAAAGAATAGGTGAGCACCGCATCGTCTGCCTGCGTATAGGTAACTGCCTGTGCGGACGCAGAAACGTCCTGCTCGTAACCGAAATACTCAATCAGGAATTTGACCACCGCGTTCTGCACTGCCTCAACCGACTGGGAGAGGAAGCCGATGCGGGTTCCCTTTGCCACGACCTTGCACTCGTTCTCGGACACACCGGAATAATCAATATGGAAGTATTCATCATCGCGTTCGGTGGGACCGATAACGATCTCGCAGTCCGCCTTCTTGCGGGATGCGTTGTAGTAAATTTCGGGAGCAGTTCCCGTCAGAGCGGTCAGTGCAGTGGACAGATACTTTGCCACATCATTGAAGCCCTTGCCGCACACGATCACATAGTCGGACAGAGCCGCGCCGTTGACGGTATGCGAAGAGTAGGTCGTTTCCCCGATACCGGAGAACAGATCCAGATGGTTGTCGGCAAATGCGATGCCTCGGCTCTGCGGCGCCTGATACTGCTTACTGCAATCATAGAACAGGCACTCTTTGGTGAATGCATTCACTGCGTTGAGGTAGCCTTCTCTGCTGTTTGCAGCAAACACGATGCGCTCGCCCACAGCCAGCACGTGATAGCCCTTGTCGCCGAGCTTGGAGCGGTCAATGTGTTCGATCTCGTTGCCCTCGCGGACCGTATTGCCGAACAGGATTTCCTTGTCCATGGCATTGGTCTTGGTTGCCGAAGTCATACGGAGACGAACGCCGCTCACAGCCTCGATGGCATCACGCAGGGCGGTTGCGATCTCCAGCTCGTAACTCACTTCATCGGTACTCGAAGAGAGCATGATTACGTAATCCGAGAGCTTATCCTGCGCCAGGATCAGGTCATCCTCATCCGGCTCGGGATATACAAAAGGCTCTTCAGTAGTTTCGGAAGGGTTGGTTTCATTGCCGGAGGGATCGTTGCTCTTACAGGAAACAAGGATCGGCAGCAGCATCAAAACCGCCAGAAACAGGGACAAAATGCGTTTCATACAGTTATAATCCTTTCTTAGGACAAAGATTAGCCATGGCAACGCGGCATCACTGCCGCCGCCACTCAAAACGCCGCAAGGCAGGAATTCCAATAAAGAATACGGAATTCCTGCTTTGCAGCATGAGGACCGTTTGGAAAATTATTGGATGGTCACACTGCCCTCTGTAGTATAGCCGCAGCTATTACCGGACACGGACACATAGAATGCCGAGGACGCACCGTTATGAATGTGAAGATTCTTCGCAAATCCGGAAATCGTATTGCCGGATACCGTTGCGTACCCGTTGTTTCCGCTGTTGTGGTACACATACAGGCCCTTGGAAACCGCAGGCGATGTGCCGGTGATGGTGTTATCCTGTGCATAGAACCGATTGGTGGAATTGGACACGCGTGCACGCACCACAAAGTCACGTTTGCCCGAGAAGGCGGAATCCACGGTGAAGGTGTTTCCCGTGATCGTGGTATTGCGGAGGTTACCCGCCTCGGTATCCACACCGGTGTTCACGCAGTTGTTATTAGTAAAGGTGAAGGAGCGCATTGCGGACTGCGCGTTTAAGAAGGTCTGACCCACGCCCCAGAAATAATTGTGGTCAAAGGTGATATCCTGTACATTGGAGGCCAGTGTTGCATTGGAGTTGAAGTAGTGCTGATTATGACCCTCTGCATATGCCGACTGGGTGATGTAGGATTCGTTATAGGTGAAGTCGATCTTACCGGTGCAATACTGGAAGGTCGCAAAGTTGCCGTTGAAGCAGTCGTACACCTTGTTGTAGGAGGCGGAGCA
>CABUHM010000014.1:0-14300 GCA_902491355.1 uncultured Eubacteriales bacterium | reverse complement strand
GTTTGTTCTGGCGGAGAAGGAGAGATTCGAACTCTCGCGACGGTTTCCCGCCCTACACCCTTAGCAGGGGCGCCTCTTCACCAACTTGAGTACTTCTCCGCATTTGGTGAAATGGATGCATATATTTAACTGCAAGCGGTATTATATCATATTACGGGAAGATTTACAAGAGGTTCAATTATAAACTTTTTGTGAACGATCGAAGGGCGCCGTTCGGATCGAGACAAAATTGCGGCGGGGACTGTGTGGGGCGGGCGTGTGTCAGGGGGAATGAACGGGGAATATGCGAAAAACGGAAAAATATGCGGAATATTTGCCGATTATCCGTCACATTTTGCGTCGAATGTTGATTTTTATGGTCGAGAGCAGGAACGGGAGCCATTCCTTGGGGAGATACGGCACAATTGCACAACAATTCGACAGGAATCGACAGAACGCCGCCTGCTTTCGGATGGGAAATCCGACCAATCAAACAAATTTCGATAAACATATTAAATCCTCTTGCTTTTTTGGGAAAAATGGTATATCATATTGTAAAGAGATTATTGTATCCGAAGGAGGTACGAAAATGCCTGCCAACCGCGACGAACCCACCATAACCTTTTCTATCTGCAACGACAAAGAGGCGGAGATCAAGCGCACGTTATACACGGTTTACGAGGCGCTGTGTGAGAAGGGCTATAACCCCATCAATCAGATCGTGGGCTATATTCTTTCGGAGGACCCCACGTATATTACAAGCCACCGCAATGCCCGCACGCTGATCTGCAAGATCGACCGTGACGAGCTTTTGAATTCTTTGGTCAAGAATTATCTTAACATCTGATATTTCCGCATGATGAAATTTTACGATCTGCGGACGGGCAGACCGCTGTTCTCCCCGCCCGACGGCTGTATCTATGCGCTGGGCA
Organism: uncultured Eubacteriales bacterium; assembly: GCA_902491355.1. Taxonomy (GTDB): domain Bacteria; phylum Bacillota; class Clostridia; order Oscillospirales; family CAG-272; genus UMGS2055. Next base: position 13,389 of record CABUHM010000014.1, on the reverse strand, counting down.
ATTTCGACGGTGTCCACATCGGGCACAGGGCGCTTCTGCGAGCCGTTTCCGAGGAGAGGGAGCGTGTCCCCGGGCTTTTCGGGGCTGTGTGGACCTTTGACCGTCATCCCGATCCGCGCACGCCGCTTTTATGCGGAAGTGCGGAGCGTCTGACCCTGTTTGGGCGGGCGGGCATGGATTACGCCGTGACGGAGGAGTTTTCCGCCGTGCGTGACTTTACGCCGGAAGCCTTTGTGCGGGACATTTTGTGTCGCACGCTTCGGTGTCGGGGGATCGTATGCGGCTTCAATTTTCATTTCGGAGCGGGCGGTCGGGGCGATGCCGAGATGCTGTCCCGTCTGTTGCGCGAAGAAAATGTTCCTTGCCGCATCGTGGACGAGGTGCAGTGTGAACGGGAGACCGTGTCCTCCTCACGCATCCGCAGACTTTTGGCAAACGGCAAGCCCGAGGAAGCCGCGCTCTGCCTCGGCAGACCCTTTTCCTTTTCCGCACCGGTGATTCACGGACGTCATCTCGGCTCGGTCTTACGGTTTCCCACGGTTAATCAAATCCTTCCCGCAGGACTGGTTCAGCCTGCCTACGGCGTGTATCTGACCGCTGTCCGCATTTGCTCCGACGGCGCCGATTCGCTGTACTACGGTGTCACGAATTTCGGCATCAAGCCCACGGTCGGCGGCGTATGTGAAACAAATCTGCCCCGATACGAGGGCGATCTGTACGGCGAAACGGTGCAGGTCTATTTCCTGAAATTTATCCGACCGGAAGCGCGGTTTACCTCGATTGAGAAATTGAAGTCCGCCATTGCGCACGATGTGGACACCTGCCGTGTCCTGACATCCGATTTCACCGCGCCGATCGTTCTGTAACGCAAAGAGGTCAAAATGCAAAAGAAAATCAGTATTGTGTGTGTCGTTTTTCTGGCACTGCTTCTGACAACGGTCGCACTTGCCAATCTGTTGCAACCGAACCGTCCCACATATTCCGAGGACGAACTCCGCGAGCTTGAAACGATGCCGGAGTTTTCGCTTTCCGCTCTTGCGGATGGAAGCTATTTTTCGGGCGTCGGCAAGTTTGTGAGCGACACCTTTGTGTGCCGTCAGTTCTTTATGCAGGTCTCCCGCAATTTTGAGAAGCTGTACGGGCCGGAGGGCAGGGTCAACATCATTGAGAGCCCCACGACCGATACCCGCAAGGATGAAGAGATCTCGGTTCCCTCGGTAACCACCAAGGAGCGCCCCGCCACCTCAGAGCCTGCCACCACGCCTCCCGCCTCGGATACGCAGGAGCCGCCGGTGCAGAATGTGCTGGAGATCCGTCTCTCGGCGGCGCAGACCTCGGTGAGCCAGGGCAAGTCGCTAGAGATTGCTGTTGAAGTGATCTACGCGCCGGACAGCACACAGCCCGAGGCGCTGAGCGTGACCTCGTCCGCACCCGACGTCCTGTCGGCGGCGGTATCGGGCGATAAGATCATTGTAACGGGTGTTTCGGCGGGAAGCGCCATGATCACGGTACAGTCGGAGAGCGGCGTGTTCGCGCAGATGAGCCTGACCGTCCTGCGTTCTGCCGGCACGGATACGTCACATAAGGTCGACGACCCGTATCGCGACGAGGCGGACTTCCTCCCCAACGGTATGGTGATTTATAACGGCGCGGTATATGCAGGTGCAAGCTACGGTCCCAAGACCTCGCAGTCCTATGCCGATACCCTTGCATATTACGCCGACCTGTTCCCGCAGGCGCGTGTGAACTGCCTGATTGCCCCCATTTCATCTGCGTTTGTTGACGACGACGCAGTGCGTAACCATTTCAACGATCAATCGAAGATCATTTCTAAAATCTATGAAAAAATGCCGTCAACGGTCACAACGATCGATGCCTACGGCAAGCTTTATGAGCATCGGACCGAGTACACGTATTTCAAGTCCGACCACCACTGGACACAGCTCGGCGCATATTATGCCTATGTTGCTCTGGTGGAAAAGCTCGGTATGACGCCCACATCGCTGGAAGAATTTACCCGCGAGACCCTTTCCACCAATTATATCGGTTCCATGTATAACTATACGAAGGACGAACGTGTAAAGACCTTCTACGATACCGTGGACGCCTATATTCCCACAAAGCCCCATACCATGACGGTATATTCGGCGGACGGCTCTACGGTCGTGCGGCAGTATGACAGCTCGATTCTGACGGGCAACCGCAATTATCTTGCTTTCCTTGGCGGCGATAAGCCGTATGCCGTGATCAACGTCCCCTCCAACCCGCAGGATAAGACCGTGATGGTCATAAAGGACTCCTACGGAAACGCATTTGTCCCGTATCTCACGGAGAATTACGGCAATATTATTGTGGTCGATCCCCGCTATGTACAATTCAATATTTACGAAGCGCTCAAGGACTATCCTCTGACCGACATCGTTTTCTGTACCAATATCTATAACCCCAACACGGTGTCCTTCGTGAAGAACTGTCTGCGGATCGTGGGTCAGTCATGATGCGGCGCATCCTTGCAGGGCTTCTCGTCGGACTGTTGCTGTGCATCGTCGTGCTTGCGCTGCCGTCCGGTGCTGCGGAGTTGCCCGAGATCAATTACAGTGACCATTTCTATGTATACAATCTGGATAACGACATGGTGCTTTGCGAGCGGGGGGCAAGCGAGCGGATCGCTCCCGGTCCCACCGTGAAGCTCATGACCGCGCTCATCGCCATTGAGACCTACAACAACGACCTCAACCATGAGTTCACCGTCACCCGTACCATGCTGTCCGGCTCGTACGGCACTGCCGTCGGGCTGAAGGCGGACGAGGTGGTGACGGCAGAGCAGTTACTGCATGCGCTGATCGTCGGATGTGCGAACGACGCGGCATCGGTGCTTGCCAACGCCATTGCAGGCGACTTCGAGTCGTTTGTCAACCGCATGAATCTGCGTGCGGAGGAACTGGGCGCCACGCATACGCACTATACTAATCCGACGGGCTTGGATAATCCCGAAATGTACACCACGGTGGAGGATATCGCAGTCATTGCGCGCCACTTAGAACAGTACAGTCTGTTTACCGAAATGTCCGCCAAGGCGACCTATATCATGCCGAAAACCAATTTGTCGGACGAACGCAAGATCAATAACCGCAACTATCTGATATCCACGGCGATCGAGTATAAATATTACTCTCCCACCGTGACCGGTATGATCGCGGGCAACACGCCCAACGCAGGCTATTGCGTGGTGGCGACCTCGACCTACGGCAACAGTGGATATCTGTGCATCGTCATGGGGAGCACCAAGGACGACGAGGAATATCGGAATTATACCACGGCGCGCGATCTACTCAACTGGGCATATTCCAGCTACGGATATATCAATGTCCTGTCGGAATCCGCAATCATCACGGAGATTCCCGTCAATTTGTCCGCAGGTCTGGATCATGTCACCCTGATGCCCGAGCAGGGAATCACGCTTTTCCTGCCTACTGATATCGACGTCAACACTGAGATTCAGCGAACCTGGAAGCTGGACGGCGACGCGCTGAACGCGCCGGTCTCCGTGGGACAGAAGGCGGGAACGCTTTCCCTCATCTATCAGGGGCGTGAGGTTGCACAGGTTCCGTTGGTCACAAAAAGTGCGGTGGAGCGCAGCGGCTGGCTGTATTTCCTCAGCCTGCTCCGTGCGGTTCTCAACCCTGCATGGATCATTCCGACGGCGGTTGTCATTGCCGTGATCCTTCTTCTGTTTTTCACTATTCGCGCAAGATCCCGTCGGTAACGAGCCGACTACGGAAAAAGCTCTGAATCATCTTCGACGCAGAAAGGAATCCTAATGAAAAGAATTATCTCACTGATGTTAGCTTGCCTGCTGATCGGCGCTTCTCTTGCCGGTTGCGGATCGGGAAAGACGCCCGACTCCGGCAATACGGGCATCGAAACGACCGGAAGCGCCAACGGCGGGCAGACAAACGCGCCGAGCTCTTCAACGACAACGCCCGAAACCGAGCCTCCGATTGACCCCAATGCGGTCGCCGAAGTGATTCTGGGGCAGAACGCATGCGTCATGTTTACCGACCAGACCGCCGTTCTCTCGGTGGTCGCGAAAAACGGAAACGGCGCCGTCCTGACCGATGTAAAGGTGCAGTGTTCCCTTGCGGATGCAACCGTAGCACAGGCGGTGCAGAGCGGCGACACCGTTACCGTTACCCCGCAAAAGGCGGGCAGAACCAAGCTGACCGTGACCGCTGACGGCGGCGTTTCCGCCGAAGCCACCGTGACCGTGTTGCAGTTCTATGCGGACAGTGCTCTCAAGCCGTTTTCCGATGCGCCGGAGTATTTGTCAAACATCATTCTGTACCGCCGCAGTATGATGGAAAATCCCGGTGTGAGCCGCGCCAATGCCGAAGCCTACGCCAAGGTTCTTGAGCAATATGCGGATCTGTTCCCGCAGGCGCAGGTCAGCATGCTGGTTGCGCCGAAGTCCTCCATTCTGTATCAGGACGATCCGTACCTCGGGGCGAAGCTGAACGATCAGACGGCGATCATCGATACGATCTACGGCTTCTGCAGTGACCGTATCAAGACCATTCCCACCGCCGCACCGATTTTGGAGCACAGCGACGATTACCTCTTCTTCTACTCCGACCATCACTGGACCTCTCTCGGCGCATATTATGCATATGCGTCCATGGCACGCACTCTGGGATGGGAGCCGGCGGACATCAGCGAGTACAACGAAGAGCTGAGAAACACCGAATATCAGGGAACCCTGTACTCCTTCTCGGGCAAGGATGCCCGCACCAAGCAGATATGCGACAGCATCTATCTGTACTCCCTGCCGAACAAGACGGTTTCCATGACCATCTACAACAAAAACGGCGGACAGAACACCTATTCCTCCTGCTTTATGCCGGGATACAAGAATTATCTTGCGAACATCGGCGGCGACAACCCGCTGACCGTGATCACCGTCAAGGAAAACGACCCATCCAAGATAATTTTGGTTCTCAAGGACTCCTTCGGCTGTTGCTTTGTGCCCTTCCTTACCGAGCATTACGGCACCATCGTGGTGGTTGACCCCCGCGAAGCCTCCTTCACCATTCAGGATAAGCTCCGGGATTACAGTTTCAGCGACATCATCTTTGTCACCTCCATCTTCAACCCGTCCGTTTCCTCCTGGATCAATAACTGCAAAAAGCTCATCGGACAATAAGCATTCGATTCACATTTTATATTAAAAGAAAGGTATGGTATCCAACATGAAACGCACTCTCATCGCAGTCGCCGTTCTTCTCGCTCTTTTGGTGGGCATGACCTCCTGCGGTCTATTTGTCTCCGACAAGACCCCCCAAACGACGCCCTCCGCAACAGGCGGGAACACCCCCGAAACCACACCGCAGGGTACCTCGGGCGATCCTGCAACCACGCCGAGCAACCCCGGCACAACTGATCCTACTCCGGCAACGACCCCCGATCCTTCCGTGAACACAAAGGATCCCTCCGGCACAACTGCCGACCCCAAGACAACCGAGCCGAATACGAGCGCTCCCGACGGCAATAAGAATCCTCAGCCTGCAACCTCGGACATCACCAAGACCGGTACGATCTACGGCATGACCGAGACCAACCTGAAGCTGATCGTGGACTGGACTGCCGTACAGAAGAAAGGCTCCACCACCATGGAGGTCACCTGCAAGGTCAGCCTCCAGCACCGCAACATGTACAAATCTCCCTCCGGTGGCTCTATCACGCTGAACGGCAAGACCCAGAATTTCAAGTCTCCCCTGATCGACGCACTGGACAACAAGGCAGTGCAGACCAATGAGCTTGGCACCGTTTCCTTCATTCTCAACCACAACCAGGGCGAGAAGCTGGATCTGGACTTTGCATGCAAGTGGTACTACGGCGGTAATTACTCCGATGTTAACATCCAGTGGATCGAAGCAAACGCCACCACGTCCATTCAGTAAGCACAATCGAACGCACATCGGCGCGCATGCGCGATATGCTTGCACTGCTGTGCCGTGTGTATCGGAAAAATGCACATCCTGCGGGGCTGTCTGTGATCGACAGCCCCGCGTTTTGTATATTGCGGTTGATGTTAGATCAATTTCGGGTCTGTGTACGTACAAAGCCCCGCGTCGGGTGCCGTCTGCCTTCGGCAGACGGCACAGAGAGAGCAGCGGCGGAATGACGATGGTACGGTAGATTTTTGCAATTCTGCCGCCGCTCTCCCTGCCTGCGCGGCTTGCGCGCAGGCGCCGACGCCCGGGCAGACCCGAAGCCGAGACAATGTGCAGACGAACCATTCCGTAAAGCGCGCAGACGGACGATTCGATGATCCACTGTATATGCCGCCGCTTTCCGCGCTCACCGTATGCGCTGTATACACCGTATGCATACTGCAGTGTATGCACCCGCGCGGTTATGCAGAAAAACGCACGTCGACATTACCGAGGATAGCGCGATTTTGCGCCCGATCTTCCCGATTCGGACGGCAAAGAGAGGGGAAACGGACGGTTTATGGTCGTTGTGCACATAGAATCGGCTCTTTTACGCCGTAAAACTGTAGAATGAATTATTTTTTACAAAAATGCATAATTATACTTGACAAATGCGAAAAGAAGGTATATAATGCAAGCATGCTCCAAACAAATAGAATTTATATTATATTGAAGAGAGGATCATGATTATGAAAAAGTCTGTAAAGGGTATTGCACTTCTGCTTGCAGTCCTGTTTGTACTTCCCATTTTGGTTGCCTGCGGCAACAAGACCGACGACAACGGCGACGGCAACAAGACCGCCGATAAGGTCACCGCAAAGGTCATCAACATCAACCTCACCGATGAGGATTACGCATTCGGCGTGGACAAGGATCAGCCCGAGCTTCTCGCTAAGACCAATGAGTTCATTCAGGAGATCGTCGCCAACGGCAAGTTCGACGAGATCTGCAACCGCTATTTCGGCGACGGCGAGCCTGTCCTGGTAGAATCCAAGGAGCTGGATACCTCCAAGGTTCAGCTTGTGGTGGCTACCAACGCCGCATTCGAGCCGTTTGAGTACACCGTCGGCAACAAGTTCGCCGGCATCGATATGGAAATTGCCGCTCTGCTGGCAGAGAAGCTCGACATGGAGCTGGTCATCCAGAACATGGACTTCGACGCAGTTTGTCTGTCGGTTGGCAACCACCAGTGCGACATCGCAATGGCAGGTCTGACCGTGAACGAGTCCCGTAAGGAGTATGTCGAGTTCTCCGATTCCTACTACAAGGCGTCTCAGCAGATTATCGTTCCTTCCGACAACACCGAGTTTGACGCATGCAAGACCGCAGACGATGTGGTCGCTATCCTGAACGGCAAGGATGCCTCCACCAAGATCGGCGTGCAGAACGGCACCACCGGTCAGAAGTATCTGCAGGGCGATGCTGAATGGGAGTTCGACGGCTTCAAAGTGAGTTGCATCGGTTACAAAAACGGCTCTCTCGCGGTGCAGGATATGCTCAACGGCAATCTGAACTTCGTTGTGATCGACGCTGCTCCTGCAAAGTGCATCACGGAATCCATCAATAAGCTCGCCTGAGTTTGCACCGTGCCCGATCGTGTTCGGGACGGCACAAATACCGGCAGAGTACGGCAGCAGCCTCACCGCGAACAAACGCGGTGAGGTGTTGTTTGTAAATGCATTCAACGAGGAAGTAGGGTCTATGACATGAGTAGCTTTGTTGCGAAACTGCAAAACTTCTGGAAGTATTTCCACGATTACCAAGGGTACGAAATGGTGCTCAACGGGTTGAAAAATACCCTCATCATTGCAATTCTCGGTCTGCTGATCGGTATTGCGGTGGGCACCTTGATCGCAACCGTGCGTGTTCTCCCCAAATATAAGGTTCTGCCGCGCGTTCTCAACGGCATCTGTAGCTTTTACGTGGGACTTTTCCGCGGAACGCCGATGGTGGTTCAGCTTCTGGTGTTCTATTATGTTCTGCTTCCCCTCATCGGGGTCAAGCTACCGTCCGTCACCGTGGCGGTTTGGGTGTTTGGCTTGAACAGCGGCGCATACATATCCGAGATCATGCGCTCCGGCATTCAGTCGGTCGATGCGGGACAGATGGAGGGCGCGCGCTCGGTGGGTCTGAGCTACGGCGCGGCTATGATCAAGATCGTTATCCCGCAGGCGGTGAAGAACATTCTTCCCACCTTGGGCAACGAGTTCATCGCACTGATCAAGGAGACATCGGTGGTCAGCTTTGTCGGCGCTCTGGATCTGTATGTGGCGTTTAACAATATCGGTTCGAGCAGCTACGAATTCATGATCCCGTATCTGGTCATGGCACTGGTGTATATCGTACTGGTGCTCATCATCACACTGCTGGTGAAGCTGATGGAAAGGAGTCTGAGAAAAAGTGATCGAAGTCATTGATTTGAACAAGAGCTTCGGCGATCTGCACGTCCTGCATGACATCAACATTCATGTGAAGAAGGGCGAAAAGGTCGTGGTGATCGGTCCTTCCGGCTCCGGTAAAAGCACGTTTCTGCGCTGTCTGAACTGCATGGAGGATCCCACCTCGGGCAAGGTCATTTTCAACGGCGTGGACATTGCCGATATGTCGGTGAATATCAACGTTCACCGGCAGAAGATGGGCATGGTGTTTCAGCATTTCAACCTTTTCAACAACAAGACCGTTTTGGAAAACATGATGCTGGCACCGGTGTACGTGGGCAAAAAGAAGCTCCGCCGTCAGCGTCTGCAGGCACTGCTCGGCAAAAAGAGCGACGAGCCGAAAAAGACACTCAAGCAGATCAAAGCAGAGGCGCGGGAGCAGGCAATGGCGCTCCTACAGCGCATCGGTCTGGAGTCCAAGGCGGATGTGTACCCGTCCAAGCTGTCGGGCGGTCAGAAACAGCGTGTCGCCATTGTGCGTTCGCTTGCTATGAACCCCGACGTGATCCTGTTTGACGAGCCGACCTCGGCACTTGACCCGGAAATGGTGGGCGAGGGGCTGGAGCTGATCCGCGAGCTGGCGGATCAGGGCATGACCATGGTGATTGTGACCCACGAAATGGGCTTTGCGCGCGAGGTTGCGACCCGCGTGGTCTTTATGGACGAGGGTCGGATCGTGGAAGAGGGCACGCCCGAGGAAGTGTTCGACCATCCGAAGAGCGCACGCCTGCAGGAATTCTTGTCTAAGGTTCTGTAAGCTCAGACCCTGTACGGAAATGCGTCGGACGGTGCGGCGCTCAGCGTGGTAAACGGAAAGAAACGGAATGATAACGGTAAATTTTTGCCGCTGTCATTCCGTTTTTCTTGTGTTTTTCGGCGGATTGTGCTACAATAATAGAAAGAGCACGGGTGCAGGGTCGTATGGGTGTCGGCGCGTCTGCGTCGGCACACTGCCGCACCCGCGGAACGGAGGGTTTGCCGCATGACGGTTGTGGAGTTTTTGGACAAAAATCCTATCGAAAATATGATCAATACCGTTACATTAGCTCCCGACCGCGTCCTGTTTTTGGGCGGCGAATCTGGCGAGGAGCAGATACGAATTTACCGCGACTTTTTGCGGTGGAAGGGCTTGAATACCGAGGTGATCTTTTATCCGGTTGACAGGAACAGCCTGTCTCCCATTGTGCAGGCGCTGGAAAAGATCGTGACCTCGGACGATACCTTCTGTTTCGACCTGACGGGCGGCGACGACCTGTCCCTCGTCGCCATGGGTATCATTTATCAAAAATACCGCACCGAGCGCAACATTCAGATGCACCGCATCCACATTCCCTCGGGCAAGGTGACCGATTGCGACGGCGACGGCGTTCTTCCCGATTTTCGCCCCATGCGCATGGGTGTGGAGGAGCATATCCGCCTTCACGGTTGTGCGGTCAGCTCGGTGGATGCCGTCACCTTCGACTTTGACCGCGAGGAACGCGCCGATCTGCGCCGCATCTGGGAGATATGCAGGATCGATCCGACCCTGTACAATCAGGGAATCAACGGTCTGAACGAGTTGAAAAAGACGTCCGGCACCGTTACAGACGGTCTGGCGGTGCGCATTCCCGCCTATTCGGGGGAAAAGCAGAGCGCATACAACCGAAATCGGCGTGCGGCGGTGCAACTTCTTTCCTCGCTTGCCAAGTGCGGTGTGATCCGGGAACTGCATGCCGACGGCGGGCGGCTGAGCTTTCGCTATAAGAGCGCATGCGTCCGCCACTGCCTGGCAAAGGCAGGGAGCATTTTGGAAAACCATGTTCTGCTGACCGCGCGCTCCATCCGTGACGGCGACGGCTTTTTTTATCACGATGCGCAGGGCGGCGTGGTGATCGACTGGAACGGAAAGCAGAACCGAAACGACGACGCGACCTCCAACGAGATCGACGTGATCCTGATGCACGGTCTGATCCCCGTTTATATTTCGTGCAAGAACGGCTCGGTGCAGGACGATGAGCTGTATAAGCTGAACACGGTCGCCGCGTATTCGGGCGGTGCGTATGCCAAAAAGGTGCTCATCGCCACCGAATGGAACAAGACGCCGTCCGCCCTGCAGCATTTTCGCAGTCGTGCCGCCGACATGGGGATCACCCTTATCGAGAATACCCACAAAATGTCCGATCAACAGCTTCGCCGTCGGCTGAAAAATCTTGTCAATTTATAATACCTCTTTCGGCATCATCGATCTCACGACAGGGTATAAAATAAGCAACCGCACCGAAAAGCGCTTTCGGTGCGGTTGCTTTTGATGGGTACACGGAAATTGCAGGGTATGTACGGTTAGCTCTGATGCAGAAGCTGTTGCGCCTGCGACGCGGTGTACGGGCTTTCGCGCACGGCTTGGGACAGATCCTCCCGATCCGGATGATCGTAGAAATAGTGAATGATGTCGCGACGGGTGATCAGTCCGATGTAAATGCCGCGGTCATCGATGACCGGCACGAAGTTTTGGTTCAGAGAACGTTCTAACAGAGCCTCCACCGAATCGGTGATGCGGATGGGCGGGTTTCTGTCGGTGCGGAGCACCTCGCTCAGCGGTATGGATTCGGTTTTGCGGATGTCGATCTGATAGGACTCATTGCCCTCTCCCCGCACCAAGTACCACAGAAAATCTCCTTCGCTGACCGTGGAGAGATAGCTCCCGTCACGGTTGAGCACGGGAATGGCGGTATATCCGTAATGGTGCAACTTTTCCAGCCCCTGACGGACGGTATAATCGGCGTACAGGAAGGCGGTTTTCGCCTTCGGAATCAAAAAATAAGCGGCGTTCATCGTATGCTCCCTTGTTTGGGTGTGGTTCACGGTTGATTCGATGCGGGACGGATGCGGATGCCGCGCCGTCGGATGCGGGCGGCATCCCGCGTTCCCGATCCTATGATAGCACAAACATGTGTGTTCGTCTTGAATCAACTGTGAATTTCCTCTGACCCGCTCCGATTACCTGTCCGCCGCTGTTTGCATCAATTCTGCGCGGGCTTTTCCGCGATTTCCGACAATAGCTCATCGCTGAAGCACAGGAATGCGATACCGCTCTCCGACGAGTAATCTGTGGTATTTTCTTTTGTGACCCCGAAATACACCGCTACGACCTTTTCGGGCGCCTGCTCGGTGTCGGTGATCTCGTCCCAGTGCTCCAAAATCAGGTTGACGCAACGGATCATCTCTTCCGCATCCTCCGTTCTGTCCGGCGTGGGGTTGGAAAAGGAGTTATCCCACGTGCAGGCGAGGAAAATGCGGCCGTCCGACAAGCGGTTTCGGAAGGACAACGAACTGCTGAAATAAATCGGATCGTAGCCCATATTCTCGAAATCGGTGTTGACGAAATCCTGCATCAGACGCTTCATGGTCTCCAATGTACTTTCCCCGTCCTGCGCGGGTGTTTCGTTTATGAGCTTCTTGGTTTTCGGAAAATGCTCGTTCAACGGATAGGCGGAGGAGAACTGTATCCCGTTGTGCAGTCCGCCAACCACCAAATACTGTTCTGCGGCATCGGTGCCGGTAGACACATAGCCCTTCAATTGCAGTTTTTCTTTTTCGGAAAGGTTATTGTATTCGGCAAGAAATTGCGTCCATATTTTCGTCCGTGTCTCTTGCGTATTGAATGTTTGCACAGCGGAGATTTTGGAAATTTCCTCGGCGGACGGCATGGAGAGCACTGCCTCGCGGAAGGAGGGGGAATCGCAGATGCAATTCACAATGGTTTGGTAGTCGAATACGGACATGGTAAGCGTCCGTGTGATGCGTGAGCCGTCTTTTTTGCAGATCACGACATCAAAAGTTGAATAACCCATATCGTCGCTTTTACTTCTCTTGTAGCGATAATCGGAGAAATTATCGTTGCGAATGGCATCAACGGCACTCTTGAGGTTATCGGCTACCAGAGCAAGCGCTTTGGAATCGTCGGTGGAAGCGCCGTCGATGACGAGGCTTTCAAAACTCGAACCCCTCCCGTTGTTCTCCAGACGGGGGAGCGAGACCGACTGTATTTGCTCCGCGCTCGGGGTGTCGGACAGGGTGATCTCACGTGCCGCCGTGATCGTGCCCGCAAACAGGAGTCCCACGAGCAGGAGAACCCCGAGGTAGGGGGCGGCGCTGAGCAGATTTTTCAGCTTTTTCGTGGTGATCAGCTCATACAGGAAGTAAATGATGAGCGTGACAACCAGCATAACCGCAACGGCGTCCACGGTGGACTGGTAGCACAGTGCGGCGACGGTGATGGCGAAGGGGGCGCAGAAGGCACAGCGGTACACATGTTGCCACGCGCGGCTCGGTGCACTGCTTCCTGCGGTCTCACTGCGGCGCAGGCGGTACAGCAGTGTTGCAACTGCGATGAGCGCGACGGTGATGGCAAGGTTATACCAAATGATGGGCGCGGTGATCATGCTTTCCGAGGTCCAAACCTCAAGGAGCAGTCCGATCGGCAGGAAGAAGGCAGGGGAGAAGAAGGAGTCGGTATCGCCGAAATTCGCGATGGGCACCAATTCTTCCATGGTGGAGAGGAAGAGGAGGCACACCACGCGCACGACACAGCACATCAGCCCGCAAACGGCAATGTTGGAGGCGGCAGTGCCCGTTACGGACATCGCCACTGCCATCATGGCGGCAAGCAGAATGCATCCCAGAATCAATTGCAACATGTGCAAAAGCGTGGGACCGAGCAGGAACACATAGTTCGGATGCAGTGTCCACAAAAGCATGGAGACGCCGTAGGATGCAAGGGCAATGCCCACGATCCATGTCACAATCGCCGCAAAAAAGCTGAAAAACGTGCAGGTGCGGGTGTAGGGAATGGAATGATAGAAGTCGGATTTTGCACGGTCGTTCAGATAGCGGAATTGCGACATGGTGAAAAAGGGTGCAAAGAACAGGAGGCAGATGGCGGGTATGGCAACGTTTTGGGGGATGACGGTTTCGATATAGGT
>CABUHM010000013.1:0-14561 GCA_902491355.1 uncultured Eubacteriales bacterium | reverse complement strand
CCGCCCTGTGCTCCGAGCCATTCCAGCATTTTACGGTAGGCGGTGCCATCGCTGCGCACCCGATCCACCTGTGCCAAGGCACTTTCCGCGCTCTGCCCGAAGAGCAGAGACACGATCTCGGCGCAAAGCAGACGGCACAACTCCCAGAGCCGACCCCCGACCTCACCGCGCAACACCTGTGCTGCCTCGATCAGCTCCAAGGCGTTGCCGACGCAGTAACCGAGCGGCTCGTTCATGTCGGGGATGAGGGCGGAAACCCGACGGCCGCACGCCTTTCCGATGGCGACCATGCACTGCGCAAGACGCTTTGCGTCGGCTTCGCTTTTCATGAACGCACCGCGCCCTACCTTCACGTCCAACACGATGGTGTGCGCTCCCGCCGCCAGCTTTTTGCTCATGACCGAGGACGCAATGAGGGGAATGCTGTCCACGGTGGCGGTGACATCGCGCAGAGCATAGAGCTTTTTGTCGGCGGGAGTCAGGTTTCCCGTCTGACCGGTGACGGCAATCCCCACGCAGCGCGCCTGCTCGATAAATTCGGCGGGCGTGAGATCGGTGCGGTAGCCCGGAAGAGCTTCCAGCTTGTCCACCGTGCCGCCGGTGTGCCCCAGACCCCGACCCGACATTTTTGCCATAACGCCGCCGAGCGAAGCGACTACGGGCGCAACGATCAGGGTGGTCTTGTCGCCCACGCCGCCCGTGCTGTGCTTGTCTGCGGTGTACTGACCCAAGGCAGAGAGATCGACCGTATCGCCCGAGCGCATCATGCAGTCGGTCAGGGTCGCCGTCTCGCGGTCGTCCATGCCGCGCAGACAGATCGCCATGGCAAGCGCGGACGCCTGATAGTCGGGGATATCGCCGCGCGTGAAGCCCGCAACGAACCACGCAATTTCCTCATCGGTGAGAGGCAGACCCGCTTTCTTGTGCTCCAATATCGAAATCATGTTCATTTGAGCGTCTCCTCGGTATCGTGGTTCGGCGGCGGGGAGGGGGTGTCCGACGGCGCGGAACGCAGATTGTGCGGACCGAAAGCGCCGGGCAGAAGCGCCCCGAGCGTTTCCTCACGAAAGATGTTTTCCCCCGTCACGATGAGAATGCGGAAATCCGAATCGCAAAATTCCGCCATGACCTGACGGCAGACCCCGCAGGGCGGCGCGCCGCCGGAGATCGGCTCGGAACCCATACCGCCCGCCACGGCAATGGCGCAGAAGTGTCGTTCCCCCGCACAGACGGCGGAAAAGATCGCCGTTCGCTCGGCACAAACCGTGGGCGTATAGGCGGCGTTTTCGATGTTACAGCCCGTGTAGACCGCGCCCGACGCACACAGAAGCGCCGCGCCCACACGATATCCGGAATAGGGCGCATAGGCACGCTCGCGCGCGGAAAGCGCCATGCGGCACAGCGCCGCATCGGTGGGCGCTTCGCCGAAGGTCAGGATGGGCGTGCCGTCACACGCAAAGGGGATCCCGAGGTATGCCGCCGCCGTGGCGGCGATATCGGCAAAGGTAGAGCGCGTGCCGCCGTTCTGCGGCGGGACAGCGGTGCCGTACAGAAGAAGCGGCGTGTATTCGCGGGTGTGATCCGTCCCCGAATATCCCGGGTCACAGCCGTGGTCGGCGGTGATCATGAGCAGATCGCCCGCCCGCATCCGCGCCGTGAAGGATGGAAGCCAGCGGTCAAAGGCGGCAAGCCCTGCGGCATAGCCGTCGATGTCGCGCCGATGCCCCCACAGCATGTCGAAGTCCACCAAATTGGCAAAGCACAGACCCTCAAAGTCGCGCCCGGCAAGTTGCTCCAGAGCCGCCATGCCCTCGGCGTTGGAATGGGTGGGAAGCCAATCCGTAATACCGCGCCCCGCAAAGATGTCCCGAATTTTTCCCACGGCTATGACCTCTTTTCCTGCGTCGCTCACCGCGTCGGGCAGGGTGAGCTTGGGACAGGGGAGAGAGAAATCGCGCCGCGCGTCGGTGCGGTAAAAATGACCAACCTCCCCCGCAAACGGGCGCGCGATGACCCGTCCCACGGCGTTTTCCCCGCACAGAAGGGCGCGGGCGCATTCGCAGATGCGGTACAGCTCGTCCGTGGGGACGATATCGGTGTGCGCGGCGATCTGGAACACGCTGTCTGCCGAGGTATACACAATGAGCTTGCCCGTGTGCAGATGCTCCTCGCCGTAATCGAGCAGAACCTCGGTGCCCGAATAGGGACGGTTGCACAGCCAGCCGCGTCCGGTCTTTTCCTCCAGCTCCCGCAGAAGTCCCTCCGGAAAGCCGTGCGGATAGATGGGAAGCGGACGGGGCGAGACCGCGCCCGCAATCTCCCAGTGACCCACGGTGGTGTCCTTCCCCGCCGAGCGCTCGGTCATGCGGCAGTAGCAGGACGCGGGGGACGGAACGGGAGAGACGCCCTGCACCCCGTCGATGTTGCCCAGACCCATGCTTCTCAGATTTTCACAGGAAAAGCGCGGGGAGCGGGAAATGCGTCCGAGCGTGGAACAGCCCGCGTCCCCGAACTGTGCCGCATCGGGCGCCGCGCCCACGCCGAAGGAATCCAGTACGATCAGAAATACTCTTTTCTTCATGTGCGTTCCTCTTATTTTTCAGCCTGCGCCGCCGTTTCCCCCGCCGCACCGTTTTCGCTTTCCGCCATGGCAAGACGCACAATGCGGCTGGTGCCGAGACGTGTCGCGCCCGCCGCCAGAAGCGCTTCTGCGTCCGCGAGGGACGAAATGCCGCCCGCCGCCTTGACGCCGACCCCCTCTCCCACATGCGCCGCCATCAGCGCGACGTCGTGCGGGGTCGCGCCGCCGCGCGAAAAGCCCGTGGAGGTCTTGATATAGTCCGCGCCCGCCTCGGTGACGATGCGGCACAGCTCGATCTTTTCCGCGTCGGTGAGCAGACATGTCTCAATGATGACCTTGAGGATCTTCCCCTCGCACGCCGCCCGCACCGCGCGGATCTCATGCAGGACGTCGTCATAGCGTCCGTCCCGAACCCAGCCGATGTTAATTACCATATCGATCTCGTCCGCGCCGTTCGCCACGGCATCCCGCGTTTCGGCGCACTTTACGGCTTCGGTCATGTATCCGCACGGAAAGCCGATGACGGTGCACACGGCAAGCCTGTCGCCCACATAGTCCTTGGCATAGCGGACGTAGGACGGCGGAATGCACACGGAGGCAGTGCCGAAGCGCATGCCCTCGTCACACAGGGCACAGATCTGCCCGACCGTGGCATCGGGCGCAAGCAGGGTATGATCGACCTTTGACAGAATTTCCTTGATTTCCATAAGCAGGCATCTCCGTTTTCGACCGTCCGTGCCGCATGGGGCGCAGACGGGTATTTTTCATCTTCATCATACCATATTCCGCACCGAAAATCAAGCGGCGGGACGTACCGTCGAGAGGGAGGGACGGGCGGAACGCTTCCGCTTTTTTGTGCCGTAGTAATCGAGGGTGTCGCGTCGGATCTCGTCCGCACGCAGACAGACGCACACGGTGTTGAGCACGGTCAGAAGTCCCACACAGAGGTCGGAGAGCACCCATGCCGCCTCGCCCGAGGTGACAGACGCCGTGACCGCGCACACCGCATACAGGGCGACATAGAGCCGCGAGGCACGGCGGCGCGTCCCGAGATAATGCAGACAGTGCAGTCCGTAGTATGCCCAGCAGACCGTGGTGGCAAACGCAAACAGGACGGCGCTGACGCACAGAAGGATGCCCGCACCCGCACCGACCGTGCTTCGGAAGGCATCGATGGCAAGGGTCATGCCCGTGCCGACATCGGAAACGGGAACGCCCGACACCAAAATGACCAGCGCCGTGAGGGTACACAGAAGCACGGTGTCGCAAAAGACCTCAAACACGCCCCACGCGCCCTGTGCGGCGGGATGCGGGGTATGCGCCGCCGCATGCGCCATGGGAGCGGTGCCGCATCCCGCCTCGTTTGACATGATGCCGCGCGCCGTGCCGTAACGGACGCTGTCGGCACGGAGGAAGCGGAACAGATTATAGATCAGACCGCCGCCCACGGCGCGGAAGGAAAAGGCATCCCGAAGGATGGTGCAGAACGCACCGCCCAGCGCGTCGGCACGGCGGATGAGGGCGACGGCGGACAGGAGGATGTAGCCCACAGTCAGAAGCGGGATTAAGCGCACGGTCAGGTCGGAGATCTTCTTCATACCGCCGCCCACCACCAAGGCAAGGAGCACGGCAAAGGCGATACCCACGCACAGAGGAGAGAAACGCGTCACAGCCGACAGAGATTCCGCCGCCGCCCGCACCTGCACCACGTTGCCCAAAAAGAAGGACGCCCCCACACAGACGGCGGCAAACACGGCGGGCAGAATTTTTCCCGGGAAATAATACATCGCGCCGCCGTGCCATTCCCCGTTTTCCCGCCGCCGATGACGGACGGCAAGCAGGATCTCCGCATATTTCACCACCATGGAGAACAGGGAGCTGATCCACATCCAGAACACCGCGCCCGCACCGCCCGCGGCGATGGCGGACGCCACGCCCGCAATGTTCCCCACCCCGAGCGTCCCCGCAAGCGCCAGGGTCACGGCGCGGAACGGAGACACCCCGTCGCCCGACGGCATGGTAAAGACCCGCATCATGCCGCGCGGCGCGCGAAGCGGATAAAAAGAAAGCCGCACCGCCAGAAACAGTCCCGCTCCCAAGAGCAGAACCGGCAGTGCGGGCGCAAAAACCCATGTGTTAATAAAGGAAATGACCGACACCTTCCGACCCCTCCGTACCCCCGAGAATATGCGGCACGGACGCGGGCAAAGCAAACAGCCGAAACAGGACAGACAGGCGCGCCGTACCGACAAAAAGACCGGACATTCGCGACGGCAAAGGTCCGGTCATGTGTAGTATATCATATCGGGGCGCGGACAAAAATATGCCGCGACGCGCGCAAAAGGGTCATATCGGCGTTTTCACCGCGCCGCATGCGTTTTCCGCTTATATCACTCGGACGGCGCATCCGTGATCGGCTCACTGCCGGGCTTGTCCGACTTGTAGTACGGGTCGATCATGATCTGCTTGATCTTGGGATACGCGGCATACGCGCCCATCACCGCGCCCGTTCCGAACAGGATGGTGAAGGGCAGGAGCATGCCCACGGGCTGAAAGACGATGAGCAGAGAATAGGTCACAGCCACGGCGCACACCGTTCCCAAAACCGCCATGAAGTTGCGGCGGAAGCCGAGAATGACGAAAATGAAGGCGTTTTTGAAGAGCTTGAAGATGCTCAGATCAAAGGTCACAAGCATGATGTACAGATAGTACCGCATCACAAAGTACACCACCGCCAAAAGGGTATTGCCGAAGAAGGACACGTTGAAGCTGATGCGTCCCAGATTGAAATACGTGAAGGTGATGTTATAGAAGAGCACGCCGATCACGGCGCAGTCCAAGATGCCGAGAATCATGCCCTGACGGAAATTGCGCTTGACGGCATAGGTAAAGTCCTGCCAGAAGAAGATCGGCTCGCCGCGCACCATATTGCGCAGAATGTAGGACACACCCGTGTTAACGATGCCGAAAGTAAAAATGACCAGTGCGGACAGTCCGAAGAAGATATAGGTCGCCACGCTCATGGTCGAGCCTTCGGTCTGCACGCCGTGAATGCCGTAGAGCAGCATGGTCAGGGGGCTGACATGCTCGGGATCGGCGGTCATGGCGCCGTACAGGGGACTGAAGAGGTAGGAGGAGGCGGCGCTTGCGTTGTGGTTCAGGTATCCGGTGAGGGCAAACAGACCGAAAAACACGGGAAAATTGCCGAACACCAAGAGCAGGTTCACCTTGACCGCATCGTAAAAGTGCCGTCCGTAAAACTTAAAGAAATTCGCCAGGGTCGGCGGGCCGATCGGCTCCTTTTTGACCTCCTTGCCGTCGCGGCGGGTACGGTAGAGCAGCTCGAACAGGGTGGTTCTCTTTTTCTTTTGTCCTTGTTTTTTTTCTTCCACGGGAAACTCCTTCAAAAAAGCGGATTGGGCGGAACGGCATCGCCGTCCTAAACGCGGATCAGACCGTTGAGACAGCCGCAGCACCACAGCGCGGTGAGAAACACGAGGATGCCGCAGGCATTGAGATAACGCAGGAAAAACTGCCGTGCGTGAAAGGGTGCGTCCAGCGCCCGCACCGGACCGTCGGTGGCGTAGGCAAAGGCATACGCCATACAGCAGACGTACAGATACAGAAAGGCGACCGCGACGGTGAAAACGAGAAACAGGGCATACACCGTCCATGCCTGCACGGCGTACAGATACCCCGCCGCCAGTCCGGCGGGAAACGCGCGAACGGTCATCACGCAGAAGCAGGCGGGACACACAAACCGTGTGAACGCCGCGGCGGAAAGCAGAAGCAGGGGCCACGCCGTGCGCAGGAACGCGCGCAGAAAGATCATGGCGATCTGTGCCGCGTCCGTACAGCCGTCAAAGGACACGGGCTGATAGATGACCGCGCTCCGATGCGCGCAGAAGCACCACACGCCTGCGGCAAACGCCGCGATGGCTGTGCCGGCAAGCTGCCAGCCGAAACGCTCGTCCCTTCGCATACCCTACCGCCTCCCCGCGCATTCTGTGTGGTATACTTTATGCACGGGGCGGGGAAACTATGAGACGCGGTCGGGACGCGCATCGGTCATATCTCCGACGCACGTCGGAAAACGGAAAAACGGCTTACAGTGCGGTCTTTCCCAGCTCCTCGGCACGCGCGGTGCACGCCTGCATGGCGCGCGCCGTCACATCGCAGAAGCCGTCGCGCTCCAGTGACAGGAGCGCCTGCTCGGTGGTGCCCTTGGGCGATTTCACCATGGTGATCAGCTCGTCGGGCGTCTTGCCGCTCTCCAGCACCATGTGTGCCGAGCCGATGACCATACGGGCGATCATTTCGGTCATATCCGCGCCCTCGGGGGACACGCCCTCCCGCGCCGCCTCATGCGCAATGGCGGAGATCAGCAGATAGACATAGGCGGGGGCGGTGGAGGTCGCCGCAATGACGGCGTTCATCTTGTCCTCGGGCAGGGTGAACACCGCGCCGCAAGCCGAAAACAGCTCGCTCACCGCCGCAAAGTCCTCGTCGGACACCAACGCGTTGCGGGAAAGCGCCGTCACGCCCCGACCGATGAGCAGAGGCGTGTTGGGCATGGTGCGGATGACCGCCTCCTGCCGTCCGAGACAGCGGCAGATCGCGTCGGTGGAGATGCCTGCGGCAATGGAGACGACGGTCTTGCCGCGCAGGTCACAGTCTCGCAGATCGGTCAGGAGCGCCTCAAAGTTCTGCGGCTTGACGCACAGAAAGAGGTAGCGCGCCGCCTCGGCGCATTCGCGCGGGGTCGCCGCCGTGCGCACATAGGGCATGTCGGAGAATTTTTCGTACTGTGCGGGGTTCACGTCATACACGCACACGTTTTTGCCGCCGATCCCCCCGATGATCGCCGACGCCATGTTGCCTGCGCCCAAAAAGCCGTATACCGGCTCGGTATTCTGTTCCTTCATCTGTTCACTCTTCCGTTTCTTTTTGCGGTTTTCCGGTTTTTGCACCTTTGCGGCTTTCAAACGCCGAACACCGTCTGATATTCTGTTTATTGTAACACACACATAAAAACAATGTGTTAATTTACTTAAAACAAATGACCGCCATCCCCTTCTGTCTCCGCCCGCGCCGCGCCCCGTGTCAAATATGCCCGCCGCAACGGGAAAACCGCCGTTTTCTGAGGAAAAATCGGAAATAAATTTACATATTTACATATCGCCCGCGGTTGACAAAGGCGCAAATGCGGGATATAATAATTTTGATTCGGAATATAATCGGATCAGATGTTTTATTCACGCAGAAAGCGCGCAAAAAAGGAGATATTACCATGGAAGTCACAAAGGAAAGCATTATCGGCGACATTCTCGACTACGATCCCGCAACCGCAGAATTCTTCTTCGCCATCGGCATGCACTGCCTCGGCTGTCCCGCCTCCCGCGGCGAGAGCATCGAGGACGCCTGCGCCGTTCACGGCACGGACGCCGACACGCTGGTGGACGAGATCAACACGTATTTCGCCAATAAATAAGGGAAATTGGGCGACTTCCGCAGATGACCCCGTGTCACCTGCGGCAGTCTCTTTTTCGGAGGACTTCATGGAGCACCGTTCGGCAAATTTCGCGGGGGAAAAATCGCTGACCCGCGCCCCCGCCTGTCCCAAAACCGGATCGGGCGGCAGAGCGTCCCTGCCCGGGAAGCGTCTGCCCGCGCTGGCGTCATTCGTGCGCGCCGGCGTGCGGGTGGCGGACATCGGCACCGACCATGCCCTGCTTCCCGTCTATTTAGTGCAGAGCGGGCATAACCCGTGCGCACTGGCTTCGGACGTGCGCCGAGGGCCTCTTTCCCGCGCCGCCGAGACCGTTGCACGCGCGGGACTGGAGGATCGGATCACGCTCCGCCTGGCGGACGGTCTTGCGGGCGCGGAGGATTTTTCCCCGCAGGACATCATCATTGCGGGCATGGGCGGCGAGCTGATCGCCTCCCTGCTTGCCGCCGCGCCCATGGTGCGCAGTGCGGACGTCCGTCTCATCCTGCAACCCATGACCCATTCGGATCGGCTCCGCGCATGGCTGTGGAGTAACGGCTTTGCCATCGAACGGGAGGCGGCGGTCGCGGAGGACCGTCTGTACGAGATCATCTGCGCCGCGTATACCGGCATCCCCGAGCGGCATACGCCCGCCGAAATACTTGCGGGCGCATATCACCTCACGTCGGGGGAGGAAAACTCCGTTCTTTTGGTCAAGCGGCGTGCGGCACAGCTGAGAAAAGAAATCGAGAGCAGACAGCGCGCGGGACGGGACGTCTCGTCCGAGCTTGCCTGCGCGGCACAATTGGAGGAAGCATTATGCAACACGGAGAGCTGTATCGGCAGTTAGACCGTCGGATCCCCGCCGAGCTGCGGGAGGATTGGGACAACGACGGCATGATGGTCTGCCCCGACCCCGAACGGGAGTGCGCGCGCATTCTCGTCACCCTCGACGTCACGTCGGATGCGGTGTCGTATGCGGCGGACAACGGGTTCGATCTGATCATCTCCCATCATCCGCTCATTTTCCGTCCCGTGAAGCACCTCACCGACCCCAAGCTCATTTCTCTGGTGCAGAACCGCATTTCTGTGTTCAGCTTCCACACCCGCATGGATTCGGTCTCGGGCGGCGTGAACGACGTACTGGCGGCACTGCTCGATCTGCGCGATTCCGTCCCCTTCGGCACGGGCATGGGACGCATCGGCACACTGCCCTCTCCCCTCTCCCCGCAGGAGCTTGCACAGCGGGTGCGCGACGTGCTGTCCGCACCGTATGTGCGCTATGCGGGCGGGTCGAAGCCCGTTTCGCGTCTTGCCGTTCTGGGCGGCGCGGGCGGCGATTTCATCGGCGACGCGATCTCGGCAGGCGCCGATGCCTACGTCAGCGGCGAGTTTTCCCATCATCATCTCACCGATGCGGCGGAAAACGGCATCCTTCTGATCGAAGCGGGACATTTTTACACCGAAAATCCCGTGCTCGATGCCTTTTGCGGCATGCTTCGCGAGATCTGTCCGGATGCAAAAACGGAAAAATTCTTCTCGGATCGCGTCCGCGTGCTCAGCCGAAGCTGACATTTGCCCGATCCCGATATCTGCATATACCCGCATATACTATAGTTTGATTGTTTTCGGTCCCGAGCCGTCTTTCGCGGCTTCCCGATCGTTGAGAGGTAAGATATTATGCGTAAAACGAAAATCATTTGCACCCTCGGACCCGCCTCCTCGGACGAGGCGACCCTGCGGGAAATGATGAAGGCGGGCATGGATGTGGCGCGTCTGAACTTCTCCCACGGCTCCTACGAGGAGCACCGCAAAAAGGCAAATATGATCAAAAAACTGCGTCAGGAGCTGAATCTGCACACCGCGCTCCTTTTGGACACCAAGGGTCCCGAGATCCGTCTGGGCACCTTTGAGGGCGGATGCGTCGCCCTGCGCGCGGGACAACACTTTTCCCTGTATATGCAGGAGCACCGCGGCGACGAAAACGGCGTATCGGTCAGCTTTTCCGATCTGTACCGCGACGTCACGCCCGGCGGCACCATCTTAATTGACGACGGCTTGATCGAGCTTCGCGTCGCCGCAACCAAGCCCGAGCAGATCGACTGCACCGTGGTCAACGGCGGCACGATCTCCGACCGCAAGGGTGTGAACGTGCCCGGCGCGCATCTGTCCATCCCCTTCCTGAGCGAAAAGGATCGCGCGGACATCGCCTTCGGCGTGGAAGAGGACTTCGATTTCATCGCCGCCTCCTTCACCCAGTCCGCCGCCGACATTGTCGCCATCCGCGACGAATTGGAGCGTCTGGGCAATCCCAACATCCGTATCATCGCCAAAATCGAAAATTCCGCCGGAGTCGCCAATGCCAACGAGATCCTTGAGGTGTCCGACGGTATCATGGTTGCGCGCGGCGACATGGGCGTGGAGATCCCCATGGAGGAGATCCCCATTGTGCAGAAGCGTCTTATTTCCCGTTGCTTCACCGAGGGCAAGCAGGTCATCACGGCGACCCAGATGTTAGAAAGCATGACTCGTCAGCCCCGTCCCACCCGTGCCGAGATCACCGACGTGGCAAACGCCATCTACGACGGCACCAGCGCCATCATGCTCTCGGGCGAGACTGCCGCGGGACAGTATCCCGTGGAGGCTGTCCGCACCATGGCGCGTATCGCCGAGCGCACCGAAAGCGACATCGACTACCGCGCCCGCTTTGCGGATCGCCGTCAGGCATCCTTCTCCTCTGTCTCCAACGCCATTTCTCACGCCACCTGCACCACCGCGCAGGATCTGCGCGCCAGCGCCATCATCACGGTCACTACGACCGGCACCACCGCACGTCAGATCAGCCGCTTCCGTCCCGAGACTCCCATCATCGGCTGTTCGCCCGATCTGCGCACCTGCCGTCAGATGAACATGTCGTGGGGCGTTACCCCGCTGTATATGGAGGAAAAACAGAACACCGACGAGCTGTTCTCCGCCGCTCTCGAGGTCACAAAGGAGCACGGTCTGGTGGAAAACGGCAACGTGGTCGTCATCACCGCCGGACTTCCCCTCGGCGTTCCCGGCACTACAAATATGCTCAAGGTTCAGCTTGTGGGCAATGTCCTTGTAACC
Source organism: uncultured Eubacteriales bacterium (assembly GCA_902491355.1). Lineage (GTDB taxonomy): Bacteria > Bacillota > Clostridia > Oscillospirales > CAG-272 > UMGS2055. The sequence goes on along the minus strand of CABUHM010000013.1, from coordinate 3,381 downwards.
GGCAAGGGCATCGGCGATCAGTCGGTGTGCGGCAATCTCTGCGTCTGCGCCGATGAGGACGAAGCGCTTCACCGCTTCCGTCCCGGCGAAATTCTCGTGGTTCCCACCGTTTCGCCCAAGTCTCTCGACATCTTGCGCCACGCCAAGGGCGTGATCTGCGAGCACGGCGGCAAGAATTCCTACGCCTCCATGGCGTGCGAAATCCTTAACATTCCCGGGATCTGCGAGGCGGTCGGCGCTACGCGCATTCTGGTCAACGGCACCGCTGTGGCGCTCGACGCCCGCCGCGGCTTGGTTTTTACGGGTCAGGTCAACTAAACATCGCAAAAGGTGTTTACAAACCGTGCGTTTCCTGATATAATAGGATGCGGAGAGAACGCAGGGCGCCGAGGACGCGCGGGGCTCTGCCCCGAACCCCGCCAAAGACCCTTTTGGGAAAGGGTCTTTGGAATCCCCAAAACCTTTTGAAAGGGTCGGAGGGATTATTATACACTCCGAATGGGCGATTGCGAAAAATTAAGCGTTTGTACGGGAAATATGTTCTCGGTTTTGTCTGTTCGATGAATGAAGAGCGAGCGACCACCGGTCGCCCCTACACGGACAAGGCGTACAGGTCGTTAAAATGAGCGCGTTTTGGAATGATTTACACATGATCTCTACGCGCCGATTTCACCTTGATCTTGTGCATCAATTTCATCCCAAATCCTGTTTCTATGCACCGATTTCATCTTGATTTCGTGCGCGATTTCACCCTGCATACGATCTCTATGTACCGATTTCACCCCTTTTTGTAGGGGCGACCGGTGGTCGCCCGCCCCTCCGGCACTGCATAAATACAGGGTGAGGGTACATACAGAACCCACACAACAAGAGGAAACAGTCCATGTAGACACAAGTGCAAAACAGCCGTTACGAAGAAAACAGATAACTTGATACAAGAGTACATACGGCGGCGCGATGCACGATTCGTCGAGCCGCCTGCAAACAGGAGGAACACCTTTGATTATCGAACTGGAAGAAGCAAAAAGAGAGCTTGCGGAGATCGGCAAGCAGGTACATGATCTGGGTACGGCGCTGAGGATCGACGAACTGCGGGAGCAGGTCGCCGCCCTGGAAGCGCAGACGAGTGCGGAGAACTTCTGGAGTGACGCCGCACAGTCGTCCAAAACCCTGAAGCAAATTAAAATATTAAAGGACAAGATCGAGGGCTGGGAGCATTTGCGTAAGCGAGTTGACGACTGCGTGGATCTCATCGAAATGACCATCGAAGAGAGCGAGGACGGCTCTACCACCGATCCCGAGCTGACCGCCGAAGCCCTGCAGGAGGTCAAGGACATCGAGGAAGAGGAAAACCGTCAGCGCATTGAAGTCCTCTTATCGGGAGAATACGACCGCAACAACGCCATTCTTTCCTTCCACCCGGGTGCCGGCGGCACCGAAGCGCAGGACTGGGCACTCATGCTCTACCGCATGTACTGCCGCTGGAGCGAAAAGCACGGCTACCGCGTCAAACTGCTGGACTGGCTGGACGGCGAAGAAGCGGGCATCAAAAGTGCCACCATTCTGGTGGAGGGCACCAACGCCTACGGATACTTAAAGAGCGAAAACGGCGTGCACCGTTTGGTTCGCGTATCGCCCTTCGATGCGTCCGGCAGACGTCAGACCTCGTTCGCCTCGGTTGAGGTCATGCCCGAATTCTCGGACGATGACGGCAAGATTGAGCTTCGCGACGAGGATTTGGAGATCACGGCGCACCGTTCGTCCGGCGCGGGCGGTCAGCACATCAACAAAACCGACTCCGCCATCCGCATCGTTCACATCCCTACGGGCATCGTGGTGGGCTGTCAGACCGAGCGCAGTCAGCTCCAAAACAAGGAGACCGCGCTGAAAATGCTGAAAAACAAGCTCATGGAGATCAAAATGCGCGAAAAACTGGAAAAGATCGAGGACATCAAGGGCACAAAGAGCAACATCGAATGGGGTTCTCAGATCCGCTCCTACGTTTTCATGCCGTACACACTGGCAAAGGATACCCGCACCGGCTATGAAAACGGCAACATTTCCGCTGTCATGGACGGCGATCTCGACGGCTTCATTAACGCGTATCTCAAGCAGAACGCGAATTGATTCAAAATAAGGGCGGCACACGGTCAGGCGGCACAAACCCCGTCCGCCGCATTCCCGCCCGAAATTCACAAAAACGGAGGGACTTCAAAATGCTACAGCAACTGAAAAACAGCAAATTTTACATCGGCATCACTCTTATGGTACAGGCGGTGACCTTTGCGGTTCTGTTCTTAGTGTTTCTCACAAAGAAGCGGAGCCTGTCCGCAACTTTCTTAGCCCTTGCGGCAGTCAGCGCCATCGCGGGAAAATATCTGCTCGATCAGGATCTGGCGGAAAATCCCTTTACCATTGACGACGATTTCGACTGCGATGACGACATTCCCTCGGCGGACGACATCTCCGTGGAGGAAGTGACCGACATCCCCGCCGACGATACCGCCAGCGAGGACGAATTCAAGGATCACTGATACGGTCGCCCCCGCGCGGAAAATCATCCGCATGTGCGGCACGAAAGAAGGTTAGTATCATGCATTTGCAGGAATCCGGAGAAATGTATCTGGAAACCATATATGTTCTGTCAAAAACGAACGCATCCGTGCGCTCTCTCGACGTGGCGGAATATATGGGCTTCTCCAAGCCCAGCGTCTCCCGCGCCGTGGGTCTGCTCAAGTCCGGCGGCTACATCTCGGTGGACAAGGACGGCTTCATTACCCTCACGGAATCGGGACATGAGGTCGCATGCAAAATTTACGAGCGGCACACCCTGCTTTCCGCATTTCTTGTGCGCATCGGTGTGAACGAAAGCACCGCCGCCGAGGATGCCTGCCGCATTGAGCACGTCATCAGCGACGCAACCTTTGCCGCTATCAAGCGCTTTGCCGCCGAGGATCTCGGCATCCGTCCCGACGCAAAGGACGAATGAGCGCGAAGGATACGAAGGTACGAGAAAAGGTACGCGGGGCGCCGCCCCGAACCCCGCCAAAGGGTCTTTTGGGAAAGACCCTTAACAATCCCCAAAACCTTTTGAGAGGTGGAGGGGATTGTTTTTTTCTCCGAATGGGCGTTGGCGCAAAAACGATGTTGCGGCATGAAACACATTCTCGGTTGGATCTGCAAAACGGATGAAGAGCGGGCGACCACCGGTCGCCCGCCTCTCCATCCTCTGTACAGACAAAATCAAGACCGCTTTCCCATGCACAAACGCTTGACCTTCCCGCAACCGCTCATTCGTAGAGAAAAAACCTCCCTCAGACCCTATTAAAAAGTTTTGAAGATTCCAAAGGGACTTTCCTAAAAGTCCCTTTGGCGGGGTTC
>CABUHM010000012.1:0-15661 GCA_902491355.1 uncultured Eubacteriales bacterium | reverse complement strand
ACATGACCCCCAAACAGGTCACCGACTCCGTGGAGGAGGTCATTCATCTGCTCGGCACGTTCGATATCACCACCGTCCGCGCCAGCATGGGTATGTATCTTCTGTGCCGCTGGATCCACGAAAACACCGACATCCGCGTCCTTTTGACAGGTGAGATCTCGGACGAGCTGTTCGGATACAAGTACACCGATTTCGCACCGTCGGCGGAGGAATTTCAGAAGGAGTCCGAGAAGCGGATCCGCGAATTGCATATGTACGATGTCCTGCGCGCGGATCGCTGTATTTCGGTCAACTCCCTGGAGGCGCGCGTCCCGTTCGGCGATCTGGACTTTGTGCGCTATGTCATGGCGATCGACCCGCAGAAGAAGATGAACACCTACGGCAAGGGCAAGTACCTTCTGCGTCACGCCTTTGAGGGCGATTATCTGCCGCCCGACATTCTGTACCGCGAGAAAGCCGCGTTTTCCGATGCCGTGGGACACTCCATGGTCGATTACCTCAAGGCGTATGCCGAGGGTCTGTACACCGATGCGGAATTCGAGGAAAAACGCATGAAGTATACCCATGCGCGTCCGTTTACCAAGGAATCCCTTCTGTATCGCGAGATATTTGAGAAATACTATCCCGGTCAGTCCGAAATGATCGCGGATTTCTGGATGCCCAACCGCTCGTGGCAGGGCTGTGATGTCAACGATCCCTCCGCGCGTGTGCTCTCCAATTACGGCGCAAGCGGCGTTTGAGAAAAACTGTATCGGGCGTATGTGCCCGAAGCATAGAAAAAAGATACCGTATGCAGGGTCGGTCAGACGATCGACTCACGGATACGGTATCTTTTTGTATGTGCGAAGCCCCGCGTCGGGCACCGCCGACCTGCGGTCGGCGGTGCATAGGGATCGGCGGCGGATTTTGCAGGCACAAACGTTTTTATGCCATTGCCGCCGATCCCCGCGCATGGGCGGCACGCCGCCTATGCTTCCGACGCGGGGCGCGAAGTCTGCACAAACCCGACAGCAAAAAGGGGTTCGGCTCACTTCCCCTGCGGCGGCAGAGTTTCGATCACCGAAAGGGAGGTGTCGGTTTTCAGGACGGCGGCGCCGTAGCCTGCGGGGATGAAGTAGCTGTCTCCGCGACGCATGGGATATCCGTCCACCGTGCCCTCGCCGTCGATGCACAGAAGGTGTACGAAGGTCTTGTCGGCAACGGTCTCGGCAGTCTGCCCGCCCGTAAGCACGGTCTTTTTCACCGAGAAAAACTCGCAGGACGTAGGACCGGGGGTATAGGAGGAGATGCCCAGCTTTTTGATGGTGTCAATGGCTTGCTCGGTGTGGATCTCCCGCCCGCGGTTGTAGTCGTACACCCGATAGGTGATGTTGGAGGATTGCTGAAATTCGGCGATCAGGATGCCCGAGCCGATGGCATGGATCAGACCCGAGGGGAGCATGTAGAATTCGCCCGGGTGTACATCGATGCGGTGGAGCAGGGAATCGAGCGTACCGTCGGCGAGCGCACGGCGGAAGGAGACCTCATCAAAGTCGTGCTCCAGACCGTAAATGATCTGCGCGCCGGGCTGTGCGTCCACAATGTACCACAGCTCGGTCTTGGCGGGGTGCACCTGAACGGAGAGACGGTCGTTTGCGTCGATAAATTTGATCAGCACGGGAAAATCGTACCCGCAACCGAGATATTCTCCCAAGGTCATACCTGCGTATTCGCCGTCCGCGATGACGCTCATGCCGTCGGGATGTACGGTCAGCTCCCACGACTCCGCCAAGCGGGGCGTCGTGCAGTCGTCCTTGTGAAAATCGGTGATGAGACGGGTGCCGCCCCAGATAATGTCCTTGTAAACCGGCTTGAGCCGCATGGGATACAGATTTCTTTTTTGCATGGAAAAAACGTCCTTCCGTGATGAAATGTGGGATCCTGTTTTCTTCTCTGCTTATTGTAGCACGACACGGCGGGGATGTCAAGGGCGCGCAAAAAAAGAAAAAATCCCTTGCAAAATTTGTTAAAAAGAGGTATAATAGAGGGGACGAAAACGGAGGAACGCCATGAACGAGACACAGGATCTGCAATTGCAATACGACTTTTTGGATGCGCGGTGCAAGCTGTTTGAGGCTTACTATGCCGATTTGAACCCCGCACAGCGCGAGGCGCTTTTTGCGGTGAAGGGACCTCTTCTGGTGGTGGCGGGCGCAGGCTCGGGTAAGACCACGGTGCTGGCAAACCGCATCGCGCACATTATCCGCTTCGGGGATACCTATGCGGACACCGCAGTTCCGTTCGGCATCACACAGGAGGACGTGAACGCCCTGCGCGCCGCCGTGAACGGTGAGCGTGAGGAACAGCTCCGTCTGTTGCAGAGCTTCTCGGGTGACGGCTGTCCCCCCTGGGCGATCCTCTCCATCACCTTTACCAATAAGGCGGCAAAGGAAATGACCGAGCGGCTGGAAAAGACGGTGGGCACTCTGCCGGTCGGCTCAAGCGCCGCCGATATCTGGTCGGGAACCTTCCATTCGGTGTGCCTGCGCATGTTGCGGCGGTATGCCGAGGAGGCGGGTCTTCGTCCGGGCTTTACCATTTACGATACCGACGATTGCAAGCGTCTGGTCAACGCCGTGATGAAGGATCTGAACATCGACGAAAAAATGCTGGCGCCAAAGGCGGCGCTCTCCCTTATTTCGCGCGCAAAGGATCAGCTTCAGACCCCTGAGGACATGGAGGCGGGCGCAAAGACCGATTTCCGTCTCAATGTCGCCGCCCGCGTGTGGCGCGCCTGTGCCGCCCGCATGGAGGAGGCAAACGTGGTGGATTTCGACGATATCATCGTGCGCACCGTCCGTCTGCTTTCACAGTGCGAGGACGCCCGCTCCTATTATCAGCATCGCTTCCGCTATGTGTGCGTGGACGAGTATCAGGACACCAACCGCGCCCAGTATGAGCTGATCAAGCTCCTGTCCGGCTTCCACCGCAACCTGATGGCGGTGGGCGACGACGATCAGAGCATTTATAAATTCCGCGGCGCATGCATCGAAAATATCCTCAATTTTGAAAAGGACATGCCCGATGCCCGCATCGTGAAGCTGGAGCAGAACTACCGCTCCACCCAGTGCATTCTCGATGCCGCAAACGGCATCATTTCCCATAATGCGGGCAGACGCAAAAAGACCCTGTTCACCCAAAACGGAGAGGGCGACCGTGTGGTGGTGCACCCGTGCGACAATCAGAACGAAGAGGGCAGATACATCGCGCATATGATCAGTCAGCTTTCGCGCCGCGAGGGACGACCCTTCTCGGATTTTGCCGTCCTGTACCGCACCAACGCACAGTCCAACGCCATTGAGCAGGTGTTTGCACGGAGCGGCATCCCTTATCGCGTTCTGGGCGGCATGCGCTTCTACGAGCGCAAGGAGATCAAGGACATTCTGTCCTATCTGTGCCTCATCGTCAACCCGACCGACGATCTGCGTCTTAAGCGGGTCATCAACGAGCCGAAGCGTAAGCTCGGCGACACCACGGTGGCGGCGGTGGAGGCGCTGGCGCGCACCGAAGGGGTCTCCATGGCGGAGATCATGCGGAACGCCGACAGCTATGTGGCGCTTCGGACAGCGGCGGCAAGACTGCGGGAATTTGTGGAGCTGATAGGCGATCTGCGCGCCGTTTCGCAGGAGACCTCGATCAGTGAAACCATCCGACAGACCATCGACCGCACGGGCTACCGTCATATGCTCGAGATCGGCGGCGAAGAGGGCAAGGACCGTTTGCAGAACTGCGAGGAATTGATCTCCAACGCCGTGGAATATGAGCAGTCCAATCCGCAGGCGACTCTGCAGAGTTTTTTGGAGGAGGTCGCGCTGATCTCCGATATCGACCGCTACGACAGCGACGGAAATGCCGCCGTCCTGATGACCATACACAGCGCCAAGGGTCTGGAATTCCCTGTGGTCTTTCTGCCGGGCTGGGAGGAGAATCTCTTCCCCGGTATGCAGTCCACCCTCGATCCGGCGGATCTGGAGGAGGAACGGCGGCTTGCGTATGTGGCTGTGACCCGCGCCCGTCAGCGTCTGGTGATCACCCACTGCCGCGAGCGTCTGCTCTACGGCAGAACGCAGTATAACCATCCGTCCCGCTTTTTGGCGGAGATGCCCGAGGGGAGCGTGAAACAGGAGACGCCGCCTCCGCCGGACCCCAACGCACAGACCTTCGGCTTCCGCCGTCCGAGAACCCCTGTTGCACCGCAGTCCAAGTCGTCGCTTGAACGGTTCGCACCGGGCGATTCGGTGTACCACGCCTCGTTCGGCAGAGGGGACATCCTTTCGGCGACCGATCTGGGAAGCGATATTCTGTATGAGATCGCCTTCGATCGGGTGGGAACCAAGAAGCTCATGGCGACCTATGCGCGCCTCACCCGCGAGGATTGACCGACCGTTTCCGCTTTCTCCGATTTCCTCGATTTTTTCGCGTTTTTCATCCCATGCACCGACCGGATCCCGCTCCGGTCGGTGCTTTTGCCGCTCTTGTCCGCAGTTTGCGCAAAAGCGATGCAAAAGCTGTACAAAAATACTTGATTTTCCGTCGCGAATCATGTATAATAAATTCGATTATATTGGGTGAGTGTGCCCGTTTGCACATCGCTTTCCCGCTGTGCTGAAAGGAACCGTTTGTACTATGGCTTATGACCGCTCGAAAATTCGGAATTTTTCCATTGTTGCGCATATCGACCACGGAAAATCCACGCTTGCAGACCGCATTCTGGAGCTGACCCGTGCCGTTTCCGCGCGGGAAATGGAGGCACAGCTTCTTGACAATATGGATCTCGAACGGGAACGGGGCATCACCATCAAGGCGCGCGCCGTGCATTTGCGGTATGACGCGCCCGACGGCGAGACCTATTACCTCAACCTCATCGACACGCCCGGTCATGTGGACTTCAACTATGAGGTGTCGCGCTCCCTCAACGCCTGCGAGGGCGCACTGCTTGTGGTGGATGCCACGCAGGGCATCGAGGCGCAGACCCTTGCCAACGCTTATCTTGCGGTGGACGCGGATCTGGAGATCGTACCCGTGATCAATAAGATCGATCTGCCGTCCGCCGACGTGGAGGCATGCCGAAACGAGATCGAGGAGATCATCGGCATTCCGGCAGAGGAGTGTCCCGCAGTTTCGGCTAAGACCGGCTTGAACGTGCCCGATGTCATGGCACACATTATTTCGGATATCCCCGCGCCGAAGGGGGACGAAAACGCGCCCCTGTCCGCTCTGATCTTCGATTCGTATTATGACTCCTACCTCGGCGTCGTGGTGGAGGTTCGTGTGATGGACGGCTCAATCCGTCCCGGTGACCGCATCCGCATGATGAGCACGGGCGCCGCGTTTGAGATTGTGGACGTGGGCGTGATGTCCCCGTTCGGGCTGACCCGCACCGACGGACTGTATGCGGGCGAGGTCGGGTATTTCACCGCGTCCATCAAGGAGATCTCCGAAACGCGCGTGGGCGATACCGTGACCAATGCCGAGGGCGGCATCAGTGAACCCCTTCCCGGCTTCAAGCGCGCACTTCCCATGGTGTTTTCGGGCATTTATCCGGCGGACGGCGCACGCTACGGCGACCTCAAGGACGCTCTGGAAAAGCTCCAGCTCAACGACGCCGCGCTTTCCTATGAGCCGGAAACCTCGGCGGCACTGGGCTTCGGCTTCCGCTGCGGCTTTTTGGGTCTGCTTCATATGGAGATCATTCAACAGCGTCTGGAGCGGGAGTTCAATCTCGACCTGATCACCACCGCGCCGTCGGTTATTTATGAGATTGAAAAGCGGGGCGGTGAAACGGTGTATATCGACAACCCAGCAAACTTCCCGTCGCCTGATGAGATCGTGTCCGCAAACGAGCCTGTGGTTCGCGCCTCCATCATCACACCCTCCAATTACGTGGGCGCGATCATGGAGTTGTGTCAGGATCGGCGCGGCGAATATAAGGACATGAAATATATCGATGCCAACCGCACCGAACTGCACTATGTTCTCCCGCTCAACGAGATCGTGTACGACTTCTTCGACGCGCTCAAGAGCCGCTCCAAGGGATATGCGTCCCTTGACTATGAGCTGAACGGCTATGTGCCGTCCAAGCTGGTGAAACTGGACATCCTGCTCAACGGCGACGTGGTGGACGCGCTGTCCTTCATCGTCCACGAAAGCAAGGCGTATGCGCGTGCACGCAAGATCTGCGAAAAGCTCAAGGAGAACATCCCGCGTCAGCTCTTCGAGGTGCCGGTGCAGGCGGCGATCGGCGGCAAGATCATTGCGCGCGAGACCGTGAAGGCACTGCGCAAGGACGTGCTTGCCAAGTGCTACGGCGGCGATATCACACGGAAAAAGAAGCTCCTGGAAAAGCAAAAGGAAGGCAAAAAGAAAATGCGTCAGCTCGGCTCGGTCGAGGTGACACCCGAAGCGTTTATGGCGGTGCTCAAGCTGGACGAATGAGCCACGGCGGGAGCGCGTCAGCCAGGCGAATTCCGATTTTGAATTTTGACAGATACGAAAGGTGCTTTTCAATATGAATAACCGTTTAGGGCTTTATTTGCATATCCCGTTTTGCCTCAATAAGTGTCAGTATTGCGATTTTTACTCGGTCACGGATCGCTCCTGCCAGAACAGATATGTGGATGCTCTGCTTCTGCACATGGAGGATTATGCGCCCGCCGCAAGGGAAAACGTGGTGGATACGGTCTATATCGGCGGCGGTACGCCGTCCGCGCTCCCGCCCAAGGAGATTGTCCGTCTGCTCAACGGCGTGTATCAGAATTTCCGCGTGCCGGAGGATGCCGAGGTCTCCATGGAGGTCAATCCGGGCACGGTGAATCTGCGCGCCCTGCGAACCTATCGGGATGTGGGCATCAACCGCCTGTCCATCGGGATGCAGTCGGCATGCGACAACGAGCTTGCCGCACTGGGCAGGATCCACACCTATGCGGAGTTTACGGAGTGCTACGCAAACGCACGACGCGCGGGCTTCGACAATATCAACGCCGACGTGATGTTCGGCATTCCGGAGCAGACGCCTCAGACCCTGAAGCTTACCTTAGATGCGCTGTGCGACCTCGATCCCGAGCACATTTCCCTGTACGGGCTGAAGATCGAGGAAAACACGCCGTTTTACGAGCAGAAGGACACCTTGGCGCTCCCCGATGAGGATACCGAGTACGAAATGTATCGCGGAAGCTGTGAATTGCTCTCCGCGCGGGGCTATCAGCACTATGAGATCTCCAATTTCGCCAAGCAGGGCAAGCGTTGTATGCACAACCTCAAGTATTGGTTCTGCAGCGAGTATCTCGGTCTCGGACCGGGCGCGCACTCCTATTTCGGCGGCAGACGCTTCTCTTTCAAGCGCGATCTGCAATTGTATATGGAGACCATGGAGGAGCCGGACGCGGCATACGACCTCACCGATGAGAATTATGAGATCGCACCGTCCGAGCGGCTCGGGGAATATGTCATGCTACAGCTCCGTCTGTGCCGCGGACTGAGCGAGAGCGCCTTTTCGGAGCGCTTCGGCATCGATTTCATGGACATGTTCGGCGAACAGGTGGAACAGTATTGCAAGGGCGGATTTATGGAGCGTCGGGACGGATTTGTCCGCTTCGCCGACAGCGGACGGTATGTCTCCAATGTCCTCCATGCTTGATTTTTCGGGCGGGATCGCCGCCGATATCGCAAACGGGTCGGACGCATAAGACGCCGACGGCGGCACGCGCCCCGCTTTGACAGTCAAAATTACCGAAAGGATTCGTATCTCTTATGAAAAACAAGGTCTTTCGCAACGCATTGCACGGCTATAACCGTGACGATGTCAATATGTATATTACCGAGCAGAACGGGAATTTTGCCGAGCAGGAGGCGGAATATAAAAAGACCATCGCCGACCTGCGCGAGGCAATGGGCAAACTGCAGGAAAAGGCGGAGCTGTATGACGGTCTTGCCGAAAAAATGGCGCAGGCAGAGGGACTGCTCGCCGCGCAGGGAGAGCTGGCGGAAAAGGCGAACACGGTCGCCGAGGAGCAGTCCGAGCGCATTCGGCGGCTCAATGCGGAAAACGAAGAGCTTCGCTCCCGTCTGGAGGAGGCACAGCGCCGTGCCGATACCCTTGCCGCACAGCAGAGCGCGCCGTCCGACGGAGAAGCCGACACCGGGCACTATGACGAAATGTGCAGTCGCCTGGGCGAGCTGATGGTAACTGCCCGCGCCGATGCGGATGCCATGCTCAAAAAGGCGCAGGAGGAGCGGGATGGCATTCTCCGCAGTGCCCAAAAGGAAGCGGATGAGATCGTCCGCGTGGCGCAGACCTATGCGGACGGCGTGGCACGTGAGGCGGATGCGCGCCGCAAAACCGCGTCCGACTTCATTCACATGACCGTAAAAAAGGCGACCAAGGAGTGTCTGGGCGAGTATTCGGGCAGAATGAAGGAATTGAAAGAGAATCTGGATCGCATGCTGACCGAGGCGCAGTCCGCCTCCGACCATGCGGCGGAAAAGACTGATTCCATTCTGCAAAGTGCGGAGCGGGAATTTGACGCGAATTTCGGCGTCAACTGAGCGTTGGGAGCGGGGTAGATGAGATGTCTCTCGGTTCAAGGATACGGCAGGCGCGGCTTGCCGCAGGACTGACCCAGGCACAGCTGGCGGGGGATACCGTCACGCGCAATATGCTCAGCCTCATCGAAAACGATGCCGCCGAGCCTTCGGTGCGGACGGTGCAGGCGCTGGCGGGACGGCTCGGCTTGCCGGTGGGCTACTTTTTTGAAGAAACCAACGATGCCTTTTTTCACCGCAAGGCGGGCGCTATGCAAAACATACTGGCGCGTCTGCGCATCGGGGATTATGCCACCTGCATTGAGCTGTGCGCGCCGTTCGCGGGGCATGAGGACGATGAGCTTCACCTGATCCTGTGCGAATGCTTTACCCGATTGGGTGTGGATGATTGGTACCGCGCACAGCCCGAATACGCCCACAACGCATGGGTCACTGCATTGCGGCATGCCGCGGCGACGGTGTATCCCACCGCTCAGCAGGAGTGCATATGCCGCTTCTTTTTGGCATATGTGCCGCTTGCGGCGCGCATGGTGGGCGGTTTTCTTTCGGACGATCCGATCCCGTGCCCCGAAGCGCCCGCCTGCACGGATCGGTGCATTCTCGGGGAGTTGCAATATACGCAGGCGCTCCTTGCACTGCATGAGGGAAGGACAGAAGCCGCAATGGCGGCAACGGCGTCCGAATCTCCCGTGCATCCCGTGCAGAAGCTACGACTGCGCGCCCTGCTTTTGCGTCTGGAGGACAAGGTGCCGCAGGCGCTGGAATGTCTGCGGGATGCGGATCTGAGCCGCGCCGATGCCCTGACCTGCTACGCCGTGTGGCATGACCGTGAGGAATACTATCTTTCGCTTTTGGACTACGACCGCGCATATCAGTGCCGCATGCAATACGGCAAGTGGATTTCCGCCGTGCGAACCGCGGCAAAGGAAGGTTTGGAGATATGAGGATCGACAGAACCGTTGCGCGTTTTCTCATCGCCGCGCTGCTTGTGTGCGCGGTGCTTTCGCCGTGCCTTTGCGCGGCGGAGGACACGGCGTCGGCGACAGGCGAAGCATCCGCAGAGGAAGAAGTACCCTTTGCGTTTGCGCAGGCTTCGTCGGACGGTGTGCGCCTTGCCCTGAATCATGAAATGACCCTGTCGGCTTCGGGCGAGCTTCTGTCCGATACCCGCACGGATGACACGGTGGTGCTGTCCGCACGGGTCGCGCCCGAGCTGCCCGTCCTGCCCGAGCAGTACGGCGCGTTGCTTGCCGCTTATGAGATCGGCGTCACCCGCAACGGCTCCGATTGTACGGGACTGAGGCTGAAAACGCCCGTTACGGCGACCTTCACGCCCGATGCGGAGACGGCGGCGCGCATCGGCACGCATACCGGGCAGGTCACCTTTTGGGTCTGCGTGGGCAATTCGGTGTGTCAGGCGTTTGCCGCGTACCGCAACGGCGTGTGGGAGGCGAAAATGCCCACGGTCGGCACGCTTGCCGTCACGGTTGCGGGGGTGAACGATTCCGAATCGGTATCGTCGGATACGGCGGGTGCGCCGGTCACGGGTCAGCCGTCCGTCGGGCAGACCGAGCATGTGACTGAGGACGCCGCCGCGCTCATCGGTACGGTGACGCGCGTTTCGCGGAAGGGAGAGCTTCCGCGCGCCGTCGTGATCGTGTCGGCGGTCTTTTTGGCGGCAGTCTCGTGCGGCATCACGCTGTGGCGCTTTCCCGATCGGTTTGATTCCGAACAACAGTGAAACGTGAGTTGGGAGATTTGATTTTTCTATGAAAATTATAGTGATCGGGTGCGGTAAGATCGGGACTACCATCCTTGCTTCCCTTGTCAGCGAGGGACATGAGGTGGTCGCCGTGGACGGCGATGCGGATGCGATATCCGAGATTTCCAATATTTACGATGTCATGAGCGTGTGCGGCAACGGCGCGGACTGTGATACGCTTGCCGAGGCAGGCGTGGACGGCGCGGAGCTGGTGGTCGCCGTTACCGGCTCGGATGAGCTGAACATGCTCAGCTGTTTTTTGGCGCGACGCATGGGAGCAAAGCACACCATTGCGCGCATTCGGAATCCCGAGTATAACGATCGAAGTCTCGGCTTTATGCGTCAGCAGCTGGGGCTTTCTCTGTCCATCAATCCGGAAATGCTGGCGGCACAGGAGTTGTACCGCATTCTGCGCATGCCCACCGCGTTGAACGTGGAAACCTTTTCACGTCGGAATTTTGAGATGGTCGAGCTTCTCTTAAAATCGACGACGCCCCTCGACGGCGTACAGATCTCCGACCTGCGCAAGCGGTACGATGCCAATTTTCTGATCTGCGCCGTGAAGCGCGGGGAGGAGACTTACATTCCGGACGGTAATTTCGTGCTTCGTGCCGGAGACCGCATTGGCTTGATGGCGGCGCCCAACGAACTGCAAAAGCTCCTGAAAATGCTCGGTCTGATGCAAAAGCAGGCGCGAAACGTCATGATTCTGGGCGCGAGCAAAACGGCATATTATCTTTCCAAAATGCTCCTGTCGGGCGGCTGTACCGTCAAGCTGATCGAGCTGGATCGGGATAAGTGTCTGGAATATTCGGATACCCTGCCGGGCGTGGTGATGATCTGCGGCGACGGTGCACGGCAGGAGCTTCTGTTGGAGGAGGGTATCCGTTCCACCGACGCGTTTGTGACCCTGACGGGCATGGATGAGGAAAATATCCTGATTTCCTGCTATGCCGCCTCTCAGGCGGTGCCCAAGGTGATCACAAAGGTCAACCGCAACGAGCTGATCTCCATGGCTTCCAAGTTGGGTCTGGACTGCATGATTTCGCCCAAAAAGATCGTTTCGGATATTCTGGTTCGCTATGCGCGTGCGCTGAACAGTTCCATCGGCAGTAAAATGGAGACCATGTACAAGATCATGGACGGCAGTGCCGAGGCAGTGGAATTCATCGTGGGGGAGGACTTTTCGCATATCGGCACGTCGCTCTGTGACATGCGGCTCAAGCCCCATACCCTGATCGCGGGAATCATGCGGGGCAGAAAGGCGATCATTCCCGCCGGTCACGATACCATTCAGCCGGGCGACCATGTGATCGTTCTGTCCGCCGACCGCCATATCGTCGATCTGGGCGATATCCTGCGCTGAGGCGTAATATTCAGAGCTTCACAGCTTCGCCGCATCATTCTGATAGCGCCATTGCCTGCACCGTCGGAATGATGCGGGAAAGCCTCAAAAAAGAAAGGAGCCGTGTGCCGAGAGCGTGCGGCGACGGTCATTTTTTCATGAATCGCAGAATGGTATTGTATACCGTCGGCAACATCATAACCATAGAGGCGGGTCTGCTTCTGCTCCCTGCGGCAGTCGCTCTGTTTTACAGGGAAACTGCCTTTTGGGCGTTTCTGCTGACCTCAGCCATTGCCCTTCTGCTCGGTCTGTGCGCAAAGTCGGTGAGCCGCCCGCGCCATAAGACCATTTACGCCAGAGAGGGCTTTGCCATCGTGGCGTTTGCGTGGATCGGTCTTTCCCTTGTGGGGGCGCTTCCGTTTTTTCTCAGCCGCGAGATCCCCAATTATGCGGATGCGTTTTTTGAGACGGTCAGCGGGTTTACCACGACCGGCGCTTCGGTGGTGCACGATCCCGCCGCGCTGAGCTGCGGCATTCAGTTCTGGCGCTTTTTCACCCATTGGATCGGCGGCATGGGCGTGCTGGTGTTCATCGTGGCGATCATGCCGAACGTGGCGGATCGCTCCATTCACATTCTCCGCGCGGAGATGCCGGGACACACCATGGGCAAGCTGGTGCCGCGCCTGAAGGACACCGCGAAGATCCTGTACCTCATTTATATCGGCATGACGGTCATCGAGTTCGTCTTTCTCCTGTGCGGCGGCATGACGCCGTTTGAGGCGATCCTGCATTCCTTCGGTACGGCGGGCACGGGAGGCTTTGGCCTCCGTGTGGACAGCATCGGTTCCTATTCGCCGTATATCCAGTGGATCATTGCTGTCTTTATGCTGTTGTTCGGCATCAATTTCAACCTATATTATATGTTTCTCATCCGTCGCTTCCGTGCGGCGTTCGGCTCGCGGGAACTGCACTGCTATCTTGCGGCAGTGGCGGTCTCGGTGGCGGTCATTTCGGTTGACATCTATCCGCGCTTTGCTTCGGCATCCGAATCGATCCGTCAGGCGTTCTTTCAGGTCTCCTCAGTTATTACGACCACGGGCTTTTCCACGTCGGATTTCAACCTTTGGCCGCAATTGTCCAAAGCCATTCTGTTTTTGCTGATGTTTGTGGGCGGCTGTGCGGGATCGACCGCCGGCGGCTTGAAATTCTCCCGCCTGATGATCCTGTGCAAAATGATCCGCCGCGAATTGCACCGTATGGCGCATCCCCGCACGGTCAGCACGGTTCGCTTTGAGGGCAAGAGCGTGGACGATGCCACTCTGCACAGCGTTGCGGTGTACTTCGGCGTGTACATCCTCTGCATCGCCGTCGTGTTTTTTGCCATTTCGTTTGAGCCGTTCGATTTTGAGACGGATCTCTCTGCCGTCGTCGCATGCTTCAACAACATCGGACCGGGCTTCGGTGCGGTTGGCGCGGCAGGCTCTTATGCCGGTTATACCTCGTTTTCCAAGCTGATCCTGTCCGCCGCCATGCTGATGGGCAGACTGGAGATCTTTCCCATTCTGATCACGTTCACGCCCTCCATCTGGCGCAGAAAGTGAGCAATTCTTCCGATATAATAATCGGGGAGGCGTTTCCGTACATGCGGAGTGCCTCCCCGATCTTTTATGTATTACAGCCCGAGCAGAGTCGCGATTCGCTCTCGAACACGCTTTCCACGGTTTTCTGACAGCCCGACGGCGAGTAGAGCCAACGGTCGATGTGGAGGCGATCCTCCCCAAGAAAATAGCGGATGGGTGGCGGCGGCGCCTGATTTTCCGCGGCGTCTACCAAAACCAGCTTGATCTTCATGCGCTCGGGGATCATGTTCTTGATGTACACAGCCGCCGCCTGTCCCACCTTCACGCCCTCGCGATATTCGGCAAGCCCCGCTAAATTCGGGGTCAGCTCCACGAAGATGCCGTATTCCTCCACCGAACGGACGATGCCCGCAACCGTTTGTCCCACGGAAAACGCTGCGGCGTTTTCTTCCCATGTGCCGAGCAGTTCCTTGTGGGAAACGTAGATTTTGCCCTCGGGCATTTCCACCGAGCGGATGACGGTTCGGATGGTGTCGCCCACCGAAAAGCGATCCTTCGGATGTGAAATTCTTGAAACCGAAATGCAGTCGATGGAGAGCAGGGAAACGATTCCGCATCCGATATCCACAAAAGCGCCGAATTGCTCCATGTGCGTCACGCGGGATTCCACGATGTCTCCCGGGATGAGATCGGCAAGGTAGTTATGCAGACATGCATACTGCGCCGCGCGGCGCGACAGAACGGCATAAGGACCGGCGGCGTCCTGTCGGATGCCCATGACGCAAAAGCATATGGGCTTTCCGACCCTTGTGATGACGGCGATATCCTTGGGCGGCGCGCCGTCCGGCGTCAGTGCCGCTTCCTCGCGCGGGATGATGCCCCGCATGCATCCGAGATCCACCTGCAGGGTCATGGAGCGGTCGCACATCACCGCCATGCCCTCAATGATCTTGCCGGTGGTCGCGGCGCGCTCCAAATTGCTCTCGCTGGAAAGGATCTCGCGGTTTTCGGGCGTGCCGATCAGCATTCCCTCCGGACGGTATTGCACTTTTCTGCATTCTCTCATGGTATCCGTATCCCTTTCTTTCGGCGTAGGATCGTTGTCCTCACTTTTTTGCGGTGCCGCATCCCGTGCCGCACTGCTTTATTTTCATTCTATTACGCAAGACGGACAAATATACCGCGCGGAGAGAAGCGCGCAAAACCGACACGGCAGACGAAAAAAAGACCGCCGACGGAGGATGATTCCGTGCGACGGTCTTTTTGAAATCGGGGGAGAACGGTGCGTATCGTAGCTCACAGAGATTCTGCCTGCGCGATCCAGACAGCGCCGCTGGCATCGCTCGGCATACGCCAGTCGCCTCTGGGGGACAGGCAGACCGAACCGACCTTCACGCCGTCCGGCATGCAGGAGCGCTTGAACTGCTGAGAGAAGAAGCGGCGGTAAAAGGCGACGAGCCACTTTTTGATGATATCCGGATCGAATTCGTGGTCGAAGGCACGGCAGGCAAGACGGTAGATCTTGGCAGGCTCGAAGCCGAAGCGGAGAACATAGTACAGGAAAAAGTCATGAAGGAGATACGGTCCCACCAATTCCTCGGTACACTGGGCAATGGTTCCGTCCGCAGACGGCGGCAGAAGCTCGGGACTGATGGGGGTGTCGAGCACGTCGGTCAGAATTTCGGAGGCAGCAGGGAACAAGCCGCATTCCATAATGCTGTCGATCATCCAACGGATCAGGGTCTTGGGAATGCTTGCGTTGACACCGTACATGCTCATGTGATCGGCGTTGTACGTGCACCAACCCAAGGCAAGCTCACTCAGATCGCCCGTTCCCACGACCAGACCGCCGACGCGTCCCGCATAGTCCATGAGTACCTGCGTGCGTTCGCGCGCCTGTGCGTTTTCATAGGTCACGTCGTGCACGGCTTCGTCCTGCCCGATGTCGGAAAAGTGGGTATTGACCGCGTCCGCGATGCGGATGGTCTCGGTGGTGACGCCGAGCGCCTCCATGAGCTTCACGGAATTGCGGAAGGTGCGTCCTGTTGTGCCGAAGCACGGCATGGTGATGCCCACGGTTTCGGACGCCGGCAGACCGAGTTGGCGCACCGCCTCCGCGGAAACCAGGAGCGCAAGGGTGGAATCCAAGCCGCCGGACACGCCGACCACAGGCTTGCATCTTGTGACCTCCAGACGCTTTTTCATCCCTGCCACCTGCATCTGGAAGATACTGCGGCAACGCTCGCGGCGATCCTTTTCCCCGTGCGGCACAAAGGGCGTGCGGGAGACGGGATAGAGGGTGCCGTCGCTCGTGGGGAGATTGTCCGCGTTGTCGATGCGGACGGTGCGCACGGGTCTGCCGTAGAGGGCGGCGGACTGTGCAAAGGTCTTGAT
>CABUHM010000011.1:0-15699 GCA_902491355.1 uncultured Eubacteriales bacterium | reverse complement strand
ATTTCACCCCGATTTTGTAGGGGCGACCAATGGTCGCCCGCCGTAAAACGAACGTACCGCGCATATAATCGACCCATTCTCATGCGTCACCGTGGAAGCCTCCTTTGTGTAAAGGGAGGTGGCATGGTGCTCTGCGAAAAACCGAGACGGAGGGATTGTTCGGTGATGAAGATACATACCGCAACCCTTGCAAATACCGCGCACAAACAGAACCGCCGATGTGTCCTTCCCCGTATCGGGAAAGCGGCACATCGGCGGTTCATTATTATGTTATTATCATACTATCTCTGCACAGTCGGGATCACAGACCCAGCGCATGACCGAGCGCCTCCACGGTAGAGACGATACAGGTCGCGCCGCTCTGACGAAGGACATTGGGATCGCGGAAGCCCCAATCCACGGAAACACAAGGCAGACCCGCATTTTTCGCGGTGAGAACGTCCACCTCGGAATCGCCCACATACACGGCATCCGTCTTGGGGATACCGAGGCGGCGGATGACCTCGTTGGTAGAATCGGGACTGGGTTTTTTCTGCACCCCGTCCCGTGCGCCCACGGCAAGGGCGACCAAATCGCCGAAATAGCGGCGGCACAGCTCCGAAACGGCATAATCCGCCTTATTGGAGACCACGGCGCAGACCGTGCCCGCGTCCCTAAGCCTTCGCAATAGGGTCAGGATGCCGTCGTATGGCTTGGTATGGTCGGCACAGTGAACGGCGTAATGCTCGTTGAAGCGGGAAAAGACCGCATCTACGGTTTCCGCAGGCGTCTGCGGCGGCACACTGCGCTCTACCAGCTTGCGAATGCCGTTGCCCACAAACTGACGAATCTCCTCCATGGAGCGAGGCGGAAAATCAAAGGCGGCGAGCGCCGCATTCATGCTGTCGTGCAGGTCGCGCAGGGTATCCAAAGCGGTCCCGTCCAAATCAAAAACCACAAGCCGATACATAAAAACCAACCGAATTGCCGCACGCGGCGGCAAATGTCCTTTCCAAAAGATGCAAAAACGGAAGTGAGCGGATACCATATCCGTCAGTTGCCCGAGGGAAGCGGGAGCTTTTTCACCCGACGGCGGATCCGACGGATATCGCCGAGCATTTTCCACGCATCCCGCAACGGATGGATCTTGGATTCCGACTTCCTGTGGCGAATGACCGTAACGGGATACTCGCGGATCTTCAAGCCGAGGCGCGTCGCGATCATGAGCACCTCCAGGTCAAACGCAAAGGAATCGGTTCGGCACAGCGAAAAGATCTGCTTCGCCGCCGATGCCGAAAAGCATTTGAGTCCGCACTGCGAATCGCTCAATGAAAAGCCTGCGGCAATGCGAAGCACAGCCAAATATGTCTTGGACATAATACGGCGCAGGAAGGTATAACTGCGGTAGCCGTCGCCCGACAGATTGCGCGACCCGATCACGATATCCGCATCGGGCGCGGACGCCAGTGCGTCCGCCAGATCGGACACTGCCTGTGTCCCGTATGCCAGATCGCAGTCGGTATAGGCGATCATTTCTCCGCGTGCATTTTCCACGCCGTACCGCACCGCGCCGCCCTTCCCGCGGTTCTTTGCATAGCCCACCACGCGGATACGGGCATCTCCGTCCGCCGCCAGACGGGCGGCATCGGCGGAACCGTCGGTACTGCCGTCATCCGTCAGCACTGCCTCCGCCGCATACGGAAGCGCGTCCAACCATGCGCGCAGGAGTCGTACCGTTTCGGGAAGGATCTCCCGTTCGTTATACATCGGAATGACCAGGGACAGCCGAGGTGCAGAAGAGTTCATCGTATTCATTCCATCCGTCATTTTCATATCACTCCGAACCGATCAGTTGGGGCTGAGCTCGATCTTGACCAGCTTTGCCTGCACTGTGTAGCGGCTCTTCCAATACCCGCCCGACTCCACACAGGTGGAAAGGGTGAGCACGCGGTCATGCTCGTCAAACGTAACGCCCTCGCGCTGATTCTGGGAATTCGATTTCATTTCGTTTGCCCACTGCAAAAATTCAAGGTCATCGGCAAAGGCGGTCTTGATATAGTAATACTCCATCGAGGTCTGGTATGCGGCAAACACCTGATAGGTGAAAATGCCGTCCAGCGTGGTGATAACGATATACTGGTGCTGTGCAAAGAAATCGGCATCCATAAATTTGGAAAGATTGTTGAACATCTTGCCGTTGGTCATGTTATGACCGTACATGCACAGGTTGCGGTTTTCCAGAATGTTGCGGCTGTTGGTAAAGTCCGCAAAAATCGCGCCTGCGGGCACAGGATCGCCCGTATAGGCATGCCCCAGATAATATTCATTGTCGGTGCCCTGCATCACGGGATAGTCGATCACCGTCCCGTCAATGGAGATCCATCCGAAAAGATCGCTGTTTTTCCGTTTCAGATTCTGCAAATTGGCGCGGAGCAATTCAAACTCCACATTATAAGAGACATCCGCCTTGATGGGGTCCTCTGTCAGACCGGATTTGCGCAGTGCCTCATCGTAGCTCAGAGAAGCGGACGGACTGGCATTGGACGGCAGGGGCGCCACGGCATGCTCGTTGCGGTTCAGACCCGCATAGAATTCGTTGGAAAGAGAGTTATAGATATCGTCCGCCTGACGGTAGCCGCGCAACATCATCAGCATCTGCATCAGGCACACCGCCAGAACGCAGACACACACCGCCACAAGACAGCGGTTCACATACCAGCCCGTGCTGTGCCGACGCACCTTTGCGCCCTTGGGCGCGATATCCTCATCGGATAGCGCCTCAACAGAAGCACGGAATTCGTTTTCCGCGCCGTCCGTTTCCGCCGTTTCCCGATCCTCTGCGCGATCCGCAGACTGCACGGAGCGATCGGGTTCGTCCGGCAACGCTTCGTTATTCCATTTTTCCTGCTTCCGAAAAGAAAACACGGTTTTTCCCCCGATCTCAATTACCACACACCCGTCCCGTCGGGCGGGACATGGGAGATAAGCATATTATAGCGCCTTTCCCCATCGATTGCAAGGGATTCTGCGAGACGCAACAAAAAGGTTACAACGCATTCAAGATTGCGGCGCGTCCGTTATCTGACCCGAAAATCGGAAACGGTCACCGTCATATCCCCCTCGGACGGGGTCGCATTATAGGCAAAAAAGGAAAGCTCTCCGGCAGAATCGCCGTCCACGGTGCCCACCGTGACCCCGTTGACAAAAAAGGTCACCCGTCCTCCCGTATTGCGCAGAACCACGGAAAAGGAGGACGCGGCGTCGGCGACGCCCACCGGCACCTCGCGCCAGCTGTTCCCCTCCGCCACGGCGGTGATCGCCCCGCCGGACAGCGCGCGGTTGATGATATGGTAGTCATTACCGCCGATGCGGATGACCAAGCGGGAATCGGTCATGGCGCCACCCAAATTCACCCTGCATTCCACGGTATAGCTGCTGCGCGGCAGGGTGGCGGTGCTGTACACCGTGTTATAATATCCGTTCTTTGCCGCCCAGCCGAGGTCGGTATACTGCACCGAGAAGCCGTTGTCGGTAAGCTCGCGCACCATGCCGCCGTATGCATAAAAGGTCGGCTTCGTCTCGGACACATGGAGACGGATATCCGAGATACGGCACGTGCTTCCCTGCGAGAGCGCGAAAAACACGGTCTGCCGCACGTTCCAGTCCGAAAAGAAGCGTGCCGCCTGCGTATTGCCCTGCGCGTCGGTCAGGGTGACGGGAACGCCGTCCGCCGACACGGTATAGCGCCCGCCCGCGACTTCGATGCGGAAGGTATGAGACGCGCCCGCCGAAAAGCCGCCCGACAGGGACGCCGCACCGTTCATCCACACGCCGCTCCACGCAAGGCCACCGTCCTGTGTGATCGGATTGAGATATGCCGCGATGCGTCCCATCGTGCCGTCCGACGCACAGGACACATAGAACTGATTGTGCGAACCGCCCAAGGAGAGCAGGAGCACGGCGCGCTCGCCGCTCCCGCGCAGATCGTGCACCGTAAATTCCATTTCAAAATCGCCCGTCACCTTTTCGGTCAGCGCCGCCATGGCATCGGGCACAGCCGATTCGGTCTCGCTCACAATGCCGTCGTTCCGCGTCGCCTCGGCGGGAAAGGTGATCACTCCCGTTTCGGGATCGTAAAGGACGCCGCCCGTGACGCGGACGGGCTGATCCTCGGCGGTGACGGTGGGAACCGCGGTGACTCGCCGATGCCCGAGCGGACGATGACGGTCAGACTGCCCGACGCATCCTGCGGCACGGTCAGCACACCGTCGATCAACGTGACGCCCTCCGCGCCCCGCACCATGGCTGAGACATCTGCCTCCCACGTCAGCGGCTGATCTGCCGCAGGATAGGTGACGGCGGTAAAGGTGCGGGATTCGCCGCCCACCATGATCACGCCGTCCCGCTCCTGCGCGACCACAAGCGCCGCGCCTCTCTGCACAATCGCGTCGCGCGCGGCAGACACGCTTTCCGCGTCGTATGCCACGGTAAAATCGGTCACGGTGAGGGCGGGTGCGTGCGAGAACACGCCGGGGTAGGTCGGCTCGGTGTAGGCGGATTCATAGGTGCCCCACAGAGGACCGATGGCATAATAATAGGTGGTGTTATCCCGCACCAGAATGCATTCCACGCGGGTGCCCAGCGCGATATCGGTGTACCCGTCTATGAGCTGATTGTAGGTCGTCCAGGAATAGGAACGGTAAAATTCCCGCAAATGCACCGAATAGCATCCGTCCGCCTTGCCGTTGGTGTTGCGGAGGGCGAACCACATGGCGCGGTTACCCGCATCCGCAAACGAGCCAAGCCCGCACGACTCCACGGCGGTATCGTCGGACGGAAGCTCCAACGTGGCGTAAATCACGTACTGCGTCCCCGCCGTGTCTGTCAGCACCGCCGTCTGCCCGCCGTTCAGGCGCACCACGCCGTTCCTCTGACCCGACAGATCCACGTCGCCCTGCACCGTTTGCTCTCCCCGCCCGAAGATCTCCTCGGTCACGGATACCATCACGTCACAGCCCACCTCGGGCAGAGTTTCCATGCGGAAGCGAAGCACCGTTTTGCCGGGGCGCACGGCGCGGATCGTTTGCGATTCCGAATCGTACACTGCGGAATCGCCGTCGGATATGACCGTGAGCGAACGGTTCATCTGCATGCCGTCGCGCAGGACGGCGGCAGGAAACGGGACATTGTCGCCCGACGAAAGGCGAACGGTGTCCGCCGTCGGCACGGAGACCGAAAATTCACCCGCGCAGACCGTGACGTGCGCCTCCACCGATGGGTGCTCGAGCAGATACAGGCGCAAAACCGCCGTTCCCGCATCCGACGCGGTCAGCACTTGACTGTCCGCATCATAGGAAATGCCGTCGCCCGAAAGCTCTGCACACACCGCAAGGTCGGCGCGCTCCGCACCGTCCTCGGTCACTCCATAGGACAACGCGGCTTGCGCGTTCGGCATCAGATCGATCAACGCAGGCGCGGAAATCGCCAGCTCCGCCGCCCTGACCCGAAACGACAGGGTCTGCGGCTCGTCGCCCGATAGCGTGACCGTGACCTGAGCGCTTCCGGCAGACAGCGCATACAGACGTCCGTCCCGCCAAGCCACACAGTCGCCGTCAACGGTCACGGTCAGATCGGACATGTCCCCCGCCCTGCCGTTGACGGTATAGGTGATAGGAAGGGGAGCGTCCTCTCCGCAGTAGACCGTGATATCGCCGTCGGTCAGTGCAAACGTGCGCGAGCCGCAGCCCGTGAACACGCAAAGCGCGGTCAGAACCGACAGCACAAAAATCGATAGGAATACGATCCGTTTCATGGATGCCTCCGCACAGTAAAATAGGCGAGGGAAGAAGACGCCGCACAGAAAATGCATCTTCTCCCCCTCGGAGCCGTTCATTCATGATAGCCGTCTCAAAATGACTTGGGTATTTCAGGGTCGGTCGGGAAAAGCGGACTGCCGCGCGGGATCAGTCAGCGGTCGGCGTTTCGTCTCCGACAAGTTTCCAGGTAATGCGACGTGTCGTCACGTCGGCACGCGCACAGATCACCGAAACGCGATCCCCGAGCGTGAAGCTTCTGCCGCCCGCAGACATGGCGCAGTGCGCCTCGTCGAATTCCACGGGGGCGGGCAGATTGGCGGCGGGGATCAGTCCCTCCACCGTGTTGGGCAGGCGGACGAAGATGCCGAACGACATTACCGAGGATACCGTGCCCTCGAAGCGTTCTCCGGTAAACCGGGACATGTAGACCGTCTTATACAGATCGTCCATGGCGCGTTCCGCGTTCATGGCACGCAGTTCGTTTTCACTGGAGCGCACCGCAATGCTTTCCACCTCGGCGCGAAGCGCGTCCCGACTCTTTTTGCCGCAGTCCTCGCCCGCGCGGAGCGCCGCCTTGACCAGACGATGCACGCAAAGGTCGGGATAGCGGCGGATGGGCGACGTGAAATGGCAGTACAGCGGCGCGGCAAGCCCGAAATGTCCGAGCGGCGCCGTGGTGTAGCGTGCCTTGGCAAGAGAGCGCAGAAGAACTGCGGACACCTCCTGCTCGATGCCCCGCTCCCGCGCCTGTTCCAAAACGGCGGAAAGGGCAAGGGGCGACGGATTCTCGGGATTGAAGCCCGCAACCGATAAGCCGAGGTCGTGCGCAAAGAGCGCAAAGCTCTGCATTTTTTCGACGGGCGGCACCTCATGGACACGGTAAACACACGGAAAATCGTGCTCGTGCAGATAAGTGGCGATCGCCTCATTGGCGCACAGCATGAACTGCTCAATCATGCGCTCCGCCGTGCCGCGCTCCCGAAGGACGATATCCACGGGATTGCCGTCCTGCATGATAATATGCGCTTCGTCGGCGTCCAATTCCATAACGCCGCGCCGCACACTGCGCTCGGACAGAAGGCGGTACAGCTCAGTCATCTGATCCAGACGGTCATTCCGCATCAGCGCCGTATATTTCAGTGCATAAATACTTTTTTCGCGCTTTTCGATGAGGTCGTTGACCTCGGAATACACACCGCGGATCGAGGAACGGATCACGCTCTCAACGGGGCGGCAGGCAACGATAGCGCCCTCCCGATTCAAAGTAATCAGCACCGAAAGCGCAAAGCGGTTGACGTTTTCATTCAGGGAGCATGCGCCGTTTGACAGGGAGGGGGGAAGCATGGGAACCACGCGATCCGCAAAATAGACCGAGGTGCCCCGCTCCAGCGCTTCGGCGTCCACATTCCCGCCCTGCGGGACATAATGGGAAACGTCGGCGATGTGCACGCCCAATTCCCAGCCGTCCTCGGTCTTTGTCACCGAAACGGCATCGTCAAGATCCTTGGCATCCGCGCCGTCAATGGTCATAATAAAGGTGTCACGCAGATCCAGTCTCCCGCGCGAGGTGACACGGCGGGAAGCAGAGCGCTCCGCCTCGTCCAGAACCTTTTGCGAAAATGACGCGGGAATGCCGAATTCCGCCAGCACCGCCAGGCAGTTTGCCTGCACCGATTCGCTCTCGCCGAAAACCTGAAGCAATTCGCCCTTCGCCACCAGAATGTCGGGCGGGACGACGCGGTTTTCGACGCGCTTGGGGCTTGTCCGTCTCATTTTGCGCACACTGCGCTGAAAGGGTTGCGGATACACGACGATGCGCGCCCGCGCCTTATCGTTTTCCCGCAGATTGTCAGTACTGCCCGACAGGGACACCCAGAAATTCATCCGTCGGTCGTCCGGACACAAAAACCACTGCTCGGTCTCGTTGCGGTGGCGGCGTCCGCGTCGGATCAGCGTGCCCGTCACCTCCTGAACGGCACGGGACACGATGAAGAGAATTCTTCCCTCCGGACCGTGCTCGCCGTCCCCCTCGGAGACCAGACGAACGCGCACCGAATCGCCCTCCAGTGCGCACATGGTCGCGTCCGGCGGGATGAAAATGTCGCCGCCGCACCGTTCGGCATATGCCTCATCGGGCACCACAAAGCCGAATCCGCGCGGATTGGCGCAGAATTTTCCGCTGATATAGCCTGCGGCATCGCCGTCGATCACAAGACCCCGCTTCCCGTAGGCAAGCAGAGCCTCATGCTCCAGATCGCGCAGAGCCTGTCCGAATTCCGAGAAGCCCGCGTCCTGATCCATGGCGGAAACCGTGTTCCAGAGCTGTTGCATATTTTGCGGGCGATACCGGGGAGACTGAATGACCTGTATGATTAAATCCTTGCAATTCACTGTGCCTTTACCCCACAGTCCTCAGAAATTAGAATAAATGAAGGGAGAATAGGTATTCCCCACCAACCGTGCCGTGGAGAAGAAGGTCACGGCAACAATAAAGACCATCTGCGCGGCACGCCGCATGACATACTGCCCGTTTTCGGTGGCGCAGATGCCGTTGATGCGGCGCAGGAGCTTGGGAACAAGGGGAAACGCAAGCAGAACGGCGGCGCCGAGCAGAAAAATGTGCCCGCGCAGGTAGGCGCTGTGCGTCACACTGGTGAAGGGCAGTCCGCCCGCGCCGAACAATTCGCCGATGTGCCGTGCAAAGGACAGTCCGTCCTCAAAATAGAAGATGGTCCATCCGATCACCGTGACAAAGAACATGTACACCACCTGAAAAATGCGGGACGGCAGTGCGCCGATCCTTTTGTACAGCGGGAAGAGCGCCTTCCGCTCGATGAAGATGAGCACGCCGTAGTACAGACCCCAGATTACGAAATTCCAGGACGCGCCGTGCCACAGACCGGTCAGAAACCACACCACAAACAGGTTGCGAATGGGGTGGGTACGGTTGCCGCCGAGCGGAATGTAGACATATTCGCGGAAGAAAGTGCCCAGCGAAATGTGCCATCTGCGCCAGAATTCGGTCGCGCTGAGAGACATATACGGATAATCGAAGTTTTCGCGGAAGGTAAAGCCGAAAATATGTCCCAGACCGATCGCCATATCGCTGTAGCCCGAAAAGTCATAGTAGATCTGCAGGGCGAAAAAGATCATTCCCATCCATGCGCCCAGCACCGTGCGGGAGGATGCCTCCGCATTGAGAAAATACTGCGCCGCCGTGTAACAGGTGTCAGCCAAGAGCACCTTGCGTCCCAATCCCACGGCAAAGCGGAACACGCCGTCGCAGATCTCCTCCGCCGAGGACGGGTGGCAGTCGAGCTGTGTGTCCACATCCGCATACTGGACAATGGGTCCCGCCACCAACTGCGGGAAGAGGGAAACGTATAACAGCACCTTGAAAAAGGAACGTTGCGACTGCACGTCACGACGGTACACGTCCACCGAATAGGTCAGCGCCTGGAAAGTAAAGAAGGAAATGCCCAGCGGCAGTTCAATCTGCGGCACCGGAAGGTTAACCCCCGGGATCCAGTTCACGATCTCCGTAAAAAAGCCGGCATACTTGAAAAAGCCGAGCGCCGACAGGCTCAGCGCCACCGCAGCAAACAGGTACAGCCTTCGCGCACCCGTCTTTCGGGTCGTGCCCATCAGCCTGCCCGCGATATAGTTCACTCCGACCACGCCGAACATCAAAAGCAAATTCACCGGCTTGCCCCACCCGTAGAACAGGAGGGAAAAGGCAAGCAGGACCGCATTGCGCCACGCAGTTTTTTTGCACGAAAAGTACAGAAGAAGGAGCGCGGGCAAAAAGCAGTACATAAATATCTGACTGGAAAACAGCATAAGACACCTCTACCGCAAAAACGGGAAATCCGTTTTCAGCAACGCACACATGCAGATATCAAACGCGGCATATACGCAGACGGGACACGGCAGAAAATTACTATAACATACCACCACTATATACTACCACATTTCGGCGGACATTGTAACAAAAGACGCGGCAAATTTACACTTAATTCACAAGATATCGCAAATGCTCAGCAACTTTTCGGATAACCGTCATAAAACCATCACATAAGGCGTGTAAAATAGGGGCATAACAAAGAAGAAACCGTCAGTTTCCGAAACGGAGGTAACGAATTATGTCGGATTTTGAAAATGAACGGAACGAAATGAACCCGTCCGAACCCGCATTCGGCGGGCAGACGCCGAACACCGAAAACACGGACGCGAACGGAACGGTGCAGAATCCCAACGCCTACACCTATCAGGGCGGCTCCGAAACGGAGAACGCGGGCACGGGCGCAACGAACCCCGTCGCAGGACAGGCGCATTCGTACACACAACCCTATTTCTCCCCCGATCCGTACTCGGCGCCGGTGCTCCCCAAGCCCAAGAAGCCGAAAAAGGGTGTGTCGCGCGGCGTGTTTGCCGTCGTCGTGGTGCTGTGCGTCCTGCTCTCGGGCGCGGCAGGTGCGGCAGGAAGCATCTGGGCGCCCCGCTATGCGGGCAATCTGCAAAACGGCTCGTCGGGCACCGTAAAGGGCGGAACCACCGTGGTATACCGTGCGCCCGAGCAGACCGCAGATCAGATCTCTGCCGCCGAGAGCGACGATGTCACCGTGCGGGTAGCCGCCATCGCGTCCCCGTCCGTGGTTGAGATCACCACCGAGACCGTGGTCACCTCTTCCTTCTACGGGCAGTACGTTACAAGCGGCGCCGGCTCGGGCGTTATCCTCTCGTCCGACGGCTATATCATCACCTGCGCACATGTGATCAGCGGCGCGTCCACCGTCACGGTGCGCCTCACCAACGGCGATTCGTACACCGCAGAGGTGGTCGGCTCCGACTCGCAGACCGATATCGCAGTCCTCAAGATCGACGTCACCGAATTGCCCGCCGCAACCGTGGGCAACTCCGGAAATTTGCAGGTGGGTCAGACCTCGGTCGCCATCGGCAACCCGCTCGGCTCTCTGGGCGGCACCGTGACCTCGGGCATCATCAGCGCGCTTGACCGTGAGATCAGCATCGACGGACAAAAATACAACCTCCTGCAGACCAGCGCATCCATCAACCCCGGCAACTCGGGCGGCGGTCTGTTCGACGAAAACGGCAACCTCATCGGCATCGTCAACGCAAAGTCCTCGGGCACAGGCATCGAGGGTCTGGGCTTCGCCATCCCGATCGACACCGCCATGAAAATCGCGGAAGAGCTGATGCAGAACGGCTACGTCACCGGACGTCCTTCTCTCGGCATCACGGTCGTGCCCGTCACCTCGAGCACCAATCTGTGGAGCATCCGCGCCTCGGACTATGCCGCCATTCTCAACTACGTGAACGAATACGGCGTGTACTTCGCGGAGTATCAGGACGGACAGAGCGGCGATCTGCGCTTCGGCGACCGCATCGTCGCCATCAACGGCACCACCGTCTCCTCCACCTCCGATATCACCGCAGCTCTGGAGTCCTACAAGGTGGGCGATACGGTGACCATCACGGTCGCCCGCATCGACGACATCTCCAGCCGCAACCCCAAGAGCAAAATGGTGGATGTCAGCCTGACTCTTGTGGAAAAGAGCGTGGCTTAAACCCAAAAAGCGTCTCCGCCGAATATCCTCTCCCGACGGAGACGCGCAACTGCCGCAGGCAAGTTACTTGCCTGCGGCAAAATCTGTCAAAGCCCCCTGTTTTGTTTAACAAAGACAGGGGGCTTTGCATATTCAAATATTAAAACGGGCAAGGTTACGTGTCATTGCCGTATTTACACAAAGGAGGTGGCATGGCGTAAGCCATGACGGAGGAATTGTCTCGGCGAATCTTGCATTTTTCCAATCCCTCAGTCAACTCCGCCGACAGCTCCCTTTACACAAGGGAGCCTCATCTGCGGCACTATCGTTAGATGGCACAATATCCGTTGAAAAACATGCGGATATGAGGTACGCACGAAGCCCCGCGTCGGGTGCCGTCTGCCGAAGGCGGGCGGCACGGACGGGCATCGGCGGCAGATCTCGTCTGCACGGTCGGTTTTGTAATACTGCCGCCGATGCCCTCACGCGCGCGGCAAGCCGCGCGCCCCGACGCGGGGCGCAAAGTCTGTACAGACCGCCAAAAAACGGACAAACACCCGAGATGCCGCCATTCGACATCTCGGGCGTTTGTTGTTAATATGTGTTATTTTGCCTCACATTTCGTACAGTGCCGCCGAAAAACACACCTGGTTTGCAGTATCATTGACCTGTCCGTGTACGTCACCGTGAGAAGGCCTCCTCTGTGTAAAGGAAGCCTTGATACCTTGGCTTCACATGCACAGCGGAGAGGGGCTGTTAAAAGCATCAAATCATTTAACAGCCCCGAAAGACCTATCTTATAAGCCCTTCTTGCTGCGCTCCATCTTCTCCACATCGCTGAAGTTTGCGGTGGGGACATAGCCCGGGATGGGCATGATCTTCTCATGGATGCAGTCGATAATGCCGTCGGGTTGCGGGAAGAAGAACTTCTCCAGCTCGAAAGCGGGCGTGATCCAGTTGCGGGAACCGTAAGCCACAGGCGGTGCATCGAGATAGTCGAATGCAAACTCGGTGATATTCGCCGCCATATCCTTCATGATGGAGCCGCGCTCGCAGGCGTCGCCCACAATGATGATCTTGCCGGTCTTTTTCACGGATTCCACGACCTTGGAGTAGTCGAAGGGCACGATGGAGCGGGAGTCGATGACCTCAGCGGAAATGCCGTACTTCTCCTCCAGCGTCTTTGCCGCCTCCAGTGCGCGGTAAAGAACGGCGCCGATGGTCAGGATGGTGATATCCTTGCCCACGCGCTTGATATCGGGATCGCCCATCTTCACCTCGTAATACTCGGTGGGGACGCCGCCCTCATGGAATTCCTCGCCCTTATCGTAAATACGCTGGGACTCGAAGAACACCACCGGATCGGTTCCGTTGAGCGCCTCGTTCATCAGACCGCGTGCGTCGTACGGCGTGGACGGGAACACGACCTTCAGACCCGGGATGTGCGCCGTCAGCGCCGTCCAGTCCTGAGAGTGCTGTGCGCCGTACTTGGAGCCGACGGACACCCGAAGGATGATGGGCATTTTGAGAATGCCGGCAGACATGGACTGCCATTTTGCCATCTGGTTAAAGATCTCGTCGCCGGCACAGCCGATAAAGTCGGCGTACATCAGCTCGACGATGGCACGTCCGCCGCACATTGCGTAACCGACGGCAGAGCCGACGATGGCGGACTCGGAAATGGGTGCGTTGAAGAAGCGATGGTACGGAAGCGCCTCGGTCATCTTCTTGTAGACGCCGAACGCACCGCCCCAGTCGCGGTTGTCCTCGCCGTATGCAATGAGGGTGGGATCCTCGTAATACTTATCGAAGATCGCCTCGAACAGACCGTCGCGGATGTTGTAGACCTTTGTCTTGGGCACGGTCTTGCCGTTGGCATCGAGATAGAACCGGGACTTGCCTGCAATTTCCCTGACGCGGGCATTTTCCTCCTTGGGCATGAGCACCTCGGGTTCACGGGAGGGATCCATGCTCTTGACCTTCTGGTTGGAGAACATGATGGAAGCGATGGCATCGGGATCCTTTGCCAGATCCATGCGAGGAGAGATCTCGTCGTCGATGGCGAGCTTCATGATCTCGGTCATGCGGGAAACGATATCGGCGTCGATCTGATCAAATTCCGCATCGGACGCGATCTTGCCCTTGACCATCTTACGGCGATAAGCCAGAATGGGGTCTGCGTTCTTCCACTCGTCGATCTCCTCCTGCGTGCGGTAGGTGGAAGAGTCGGACGGGGAGTGACCGGACACACGGTAGGTCACCACATCGAGCAGCGCGGGACCGTGTCCTGCAAGCAGGATTTCCTTTTTGCGGGTCACAGCGTCGATTACGGCAAGCGGATCGTAGCCGTTGACGCGCTCTGCATGCATCTGCTCGGGGTTGAAGCCTGCGCCCAGACGTGCCGCCATGTCAAAGCCCATGGTCTCGCCGCGGGTCTGACCGCCCATGCCGTAGTGGTTGTTGAAAACGTTGAACAGGATGGGCATGCCGCCGTCGCTGAATTTTCCGTCCATGCCCCACAGTTTGGTGATCTGATCCATGGAGGCGAAGTTGAAGGACTCAAGCACGGGACCGCGTCCGGTTGCGCCGTCGCCGCAGTTGGCGACCACGATGCCCTTCTTATGGTTGGCTCTCTTATACAGAGCCGCGCCGAGCGCGATGGGTGCGCCGCCGCCCACAATGGCGTTGTTGGGCATGATGCCAAACGGGATGAAGAAGGCGTGCATGGAGCCGCCCAGACCGCGGTTGAAGCCCGTGGTTCGTGCGAAAATTTCAGCCAGTGCGCCGTAGAGCAGGAAGTTGCGTGCCAGCGCCTTGACATCGCCGTTGGTGTTCATGTGCTTTTCGACCACGGCAAGCACCGAGCCGCCGAGGAATTCGCGCATGATATCGTACAATTCGGTCTCGGTGAGCTTTTCGATGGAGGAAAGACCCTTTGCCAGAATCTCACCGTGACTGCGGTGCGAACCGAAGGTCAGGTCATCGATGTCAAGACTGTACGCCTCGCCCACGGCGGACGCCTCCTGACCGATGGACAGGTGCGCGGGACCCGGGTTGTTGTATTTCACGCCGTTGTACTCACTCTTGGTCTTGACCTCGTTGAGCATGGTCTCAAATTCACGGATGGTGCGCATGTCGTGATAGATGCGCATGAAATCCGCCTTGGTGTAGAGCTTCTTTTCCTCTGCCAGCGTCTTGCTGTATTGGCAAACGGGAATGTCCTCGAAATGGATAAAGCCTTTTTCAAACGCTTTCTCCGTGCTGACGTATTGACTTTTCGGCATAGTAGTATTCTCCTTTGTTCGCGTATTCGCGTAAAAATCGTCAAAATTGTTGTGTTACCGATCGATCCGGCTTTCCGGAAAGCCCGGACGGTTCCTGTCAGAATTGGAACATGGCTTCGCGCAGGACCTCGCCCACGGTGGGATGCGGGAACACCTGCTTTTGCAGGTCGGAGACCCGCATTTTCTTTTCCACCATCATGGCACAGCCGTAGATGATCTCGGAGGCATAGTTGCCGATCATGTGGACACCCAGAATCTCCTTGTGCTCCTTGCCCACGATCACCTTGATCACGCCGTCGCCGCCCTCGTTTTCGGCAATGTAGCGTCCGCTCATCTTGAGGGTCACGGTGCGGCTGATATAATCGATGCCCTTTGCCTTACAGCTTTCCTCGGTCTCGCCCACGGCGCCCACCTCGGGATTGGTGTAAATGACCGACGGGATGGCGGTGTAGTTCACGCGGTCGCGCTCGCCCTTCATGGAGCGGATCGCCGCCTCGCCTTCGCGGTATGCGGTGTGTGCCAGCATGACGCGTCCGTTGACGTCGCCTGCCGCCCAAACGCCCGCAACGTTGGTCTGACAGCATTCGTTTGTCACAACCGCGCCGCGCTCGGTGAGCACGCCGATGTTCTCCAAGCCGATGCCCGCAGTCTGTGCACGGCGACCGATGGAGACCAGCACGGCATCCGCCTTCACGGAGTACGCCTTGCC
The DNA here is from genome assembly GCA_902491355.1 of uncultured Eubacteriales bacterium. Taxonomy (GTDB): domain Bacteria; phylum Bacillota; class Clostridia; order Oscillospirales; family CAG-272; genus UMGS2055. The sequence continues at coordinate 344 of CABUHM010000011.1, read as the reverse complement.
GTCCGCCTCATAGTTCACGCAGTCGCTTCCCACCGAGGTGACCTTGGCACCGAGCAGGAAGGATACGCCCTTCTTCATGTAATTTTTTTGCAGGATACGGGAGATCTCACGGTCGGTGGGACCTGCGATGTGATCGAGCATTTCCACCACGGTCACATGAGAGCCGATGCTGTTGAAATAGGACGCCATCTCCAGACCGATGACACCGCCGCCGATCACCACAAGCTCCGAGGGGACTTTCTTGCAGTCCAAAATCTCGCGGTTGGTCATGGCGAAGCCCGAGGCGACCGCCTCACGCAGTCCGGGAATGGGAGGAACGAGCGCCGTCGAGCCGGTGCAGATCA
>CABUHM010000010.1:0-15730 GCA_902491355.1 uncultured Eubacteriales bacterium | reverse complement strand
CCCTTCACTGCGGCGTCGGCGATCACGGCGTTGATGAGGGTGCTGGGCATACAACCCACCTCGCCGATGGACGGCCAGCGCGGAAGCCATCCGCCGTCCGTGTAGTCGACCACAAAGCCGCGCAGGATTTCCTCATATTCCTTGGGTGCGATCAGGGAGAGCAGGGGATAGACCGTCCGATAGGTGTCCCAGAAGCCGTTGTCGGTGTAGCGCACGCCGCGCCGACGTCTGCCGTCGCACGGCGAATAGTGGATCACCGTGCCGTCCCAGTCGTGCTCATATGCCTTGTGCGGATACAGGAAGATGCGGTACATGCACGAATAGAAGGTGCGTAGCTGACGCTCGTCCTGCGCCTCGATCTCGATGCGGGAGAGCACCTCCTCCCACGCATCCTCGGCGCGCTGACGGATCTCCTCAAAGGTGCCCGTCATTTCGCTCTCGATGACGTGACAGCACAGACCGTTATCGATGAAGGAGGAGCCGATCTTGAATTCCACATCCTTTTTCAGGAATGCCAGATGCAGGGTGGCTTCGGTGCTCGGATTCTTGTTGACGATTTTGGTCTTTTCGTAGTCGATCGTTCCTTCGGGGAACTGAAGCACATAGTACGCCTTGAAGTTGACGGCGCGTCCGAGTGCGCATCCGTCGGTGAACACATACAGGGTATCGTGGGGCGCATCGAGCTGATATCCGGTCTTGCCCATGAGGGGGAACAGGGACAGATACGGCGTTTTGTCCTGCTCGTAGTGCAGACGGACGGCGGCGCCGCGCTCGCCCGGGGTCAGCTCAAAGGTGACGCGCGGACGCATGAAATTCAGCTTGATGTAGTCGGGACGCAGGACTGCCTCCTCGGGACGGTAGGACGATACGGCGTCGTCGAAGCGGTTCTGCACCGATCCCGAATCGGGGGTCATAAGGATAGGTCCGTGATCGCCGATCCACGGACTCGGCTGATGTGTGATGCGCACGCCCTCAAGACAGTGCGCATCGGGCTGGAAGAACCATGTTCCCATGACCCGCGTCTGGGGGGCAAAGGAGATCATGCCGAAGGGCATTTGAGTGAGGGGCAGGGTGTTTCCGTGCGAAAAACGGACATCGGAATGGGAGCCTTGCCGGATATTGACCAGTGGTATTTTTTTCATGTTCAGTACACTCTCCGAAATGGGTCATTGATTTCCTCTATTATATACGAAAACCGCTCCGATTGCAAGAGCTATTTTTACAAGGATGCATAATTCCGCGTTTTTCGGTGTCGCTCGGGAGGTCTGCCGCCGTCAGCGGTACACCCGCGCGGGGACAGTCCCCACGATCACGGTCTCGGCGGCGCAGAAGGACGAGAGCAGGGTGAAGGTCCTGCTTTGTCCGTCGGGCAGGAAAACCGTGATGTTGGCGGTGACGGTGAGATCGATGCGGTGACAGGTCTGGTTGATGCCGGCGGAGGTGAAGGTGCTTCTGGCTTCGGTTGATACGGCGCCCGTGGGCGAAAGACGCACCGACACGCGCGGACCTCTTCCCGACAGGATCGCCGCACCGGTCAGCGTGCCGACGGGAATCTTCATCCGATAAGAGCCGCGCGCTTCCAATGCCCTCTGCATGGCTTCTCCGATCCTTGCCTGATAGCGGTTCATGCGGTCTGCGTCTACACTGACCGACAGGATGCGCCCCTCTCCGTCGGTCACGGTGTGCAGGATGTCTCCGGCGCTGATCTCCCGCGTGACCTGTTCGATGCAGGAATTCAGTAAGCCCTGCGCGCCGCTTTCCGCAAGTCCGAACAGAATGGGCGTGGCTTTTCGGTTCAGCCAGATCAGCCCCATGACGGTGAAAACGGTGAAAATGACGGCAAAAACGCGCCGTCCGAATGAGATGCGGCGGAATTGCCGGCGCATGCTTCGCATCAGCCGCCGCTTGTGTATGCCGAATCGCGCCGTGATCCGGTTGCCGTATCTCATGATCATCTCCTCCTCCGAGTCGGCACGAATGCCGCAATCGCGCGGCTTCTGCCCCCTCATATATATGAGAAATATGCCGCAGATAAATGTTGTCCGCAAAATTTCTGTATTTTTTGCGGAAAACGCGATTTTCCTCTTGACAAACAGGTGAACGCTTGATATAATAAACACATGAACAACGATTCAAGTGTTGGGGGTGAGGAATATGGGACCGGAACTGTCATCGGGCTTTCAGCATCTGACGGGCAAGGAGCTGGACGAGATCGAGTCCTCCATGCCGTCCGATGAGGAGCTGTACTGCGTTGCGGATCTGTTCAAGCTGTTTGCCGATTCCACGCGGGTACGGATTCTGTTTGCGCTTTCCAAGTCGGAGATGAGCGTGGGCGATCTTTCCCGCCTGTGCGATATGAGCATGTCCGCCATTTCCCATCAGCTTCGCATTCTGAAGCAGTCCAGATTGGTCAAATGCCGCCGTCAGGGAAAAACCGTGTTTTATGCACCGGCGGACGACCATGTGCATTCCATGATTCGTCAGGGTCTGGAACACGTCAATGAATAATCCGCAGAAAGGGGATACACATTATAATGAAAAAAGTATTCAAATTAGAGGATCTCGATTGCGCAAACTGCGCGGCAAAAATGGAGGATGCCGTTTCCAAGATTGACGGTGTCATTTCGGTGAACATCAGCTTTTTGGCGCAGAAGATGACGCTGGAGGCAGAGGACGGGAAGTGGGATGCTGTGGTGGCGGAGGCTGTTCGCGTATGCCGGCGCGTGGAGCCTGACTGCGTCATTCATGTAAAATGACAGGCAAGCAGAAGAGAACACTGCGGAAAATCATCATCAGCGCCGTGATCGCGGTCGCGGTGTGGGTGATCTGCAAGATTTTCGGCGATATGCCGTCGTGGCTCGGCAGTCTTTTGTATCTGATTCCGTATGCGGTTCTCGGGTATGACGTTCTTTGGGATACGGTGCGAAAGATCGGCTCGGGCAACTTTCTGGACGAAAACTTCCTCATGACCGTAGCTTCCATCGGCGCATTTGCCTGCGGCGAGGGCATGGAGGGCACGGCGGTCATGCTCTTCTATCAGGTCGGCAACCTGTTCGAGAGCTATGCGGTGGGACGCAGCCGTAAATCGGTCGCTTCCCTTATGGACATCTGTCCCGATTCCGCAAACCTGATCTGCGGCGACGAGGTGAAAACGGTACTGACCGACGAGGTCTCGGTCGGCGACATGTTCCTTGTGCGCCCGGGTGAAAAGATTCCGCTTGACGGCGAGATCACGGAGGGTGTGTCCTCTCTGGATACCGCCGCGCTGACGGGCGAATCCCTGCCGCGCGACGTGTTCGCGGGGGATGCCGTGTGCAGTGGGTGCGTCAACCTGACAGGCACGCTCCGCATCCGTGCGACCAAGCCCGCGGGCGAATCCACGGCGTCCAAGATCATGGAGCTTGTGGAAAACGCTTCGTCCGTAAAATCCAAGAGCGAGAAATTCATCACGCGCTTTGCGCGCATCTATACGCCTGCCGTGGTCGGCGGCGCCGTCCTTTTGGCGATCATTCCTCCGATCTTTGTCGGCGACTGGTGGAGCTGGATCCACCGCGCACTCATCTTTTTGGTGGTGTCATGCCCCTGCGCACTGGTCATTTCGGTGCCGCTGTCCTTCTTCGGCGGGATCGGCTCGGCGTCCGCACAGGGCGTGCTGATCAAAGGCTCCCAGTATATGGAGACCTTGGCGCAGGCAAAGCTGTTCCTGTTCGATAAGACCGGAACCCTGACCCGCGGCACGTTTTCCGTGACCGAGGTACATGCAAAGGAGGGCAACAAGGACGATCTGCTCTTCTGGGCGGGTGCCGCCGAGCGGGATTCTCTGCATCCCATTGCACGTTGCCTGCGCGAGAGCGTCGGCGAGGCGTGCCGTGAAGCTGAGGTTCGGGACTTTCGGGAGATCGCGGGACACGGTATCCGCGTCACGGTCAACGGGCACGAGGTCTGCGTGGGCAATGCCCGCATGATGGCATCGAACGGACTGACCGCCGATCAGCCGGATAACGTCGGCACCGCAGTACATGTATCGCTTGACGGTAAATATCTCGGTTATATCTTGGTCAATGATACTGTGAAGCCGTCCGCGCCGGACTGCATTCGGGAACTGCACCGCACCGGTGCGCGCGCCGTTATGCTGACGGGCGACCGTCCTGAAAGCGCGGAAAAGGTTGCAAGCGAACTGAATCTGGACGCGTTTGAGGCAGGTCTGCTCCCCGGCGATAAGCTGGAAAAGGCGGAGGCGCTGATGAAAACGGCGGAGGGTGCTACGGTCTATGTGGGCGACGGCATTAACGATGCACCGGTTCTGTCCCGTGCCGATGTGGGTGTCGCCATGGGCGCCATGGGCTCGGATGCCGCAATCGAAGCGGCGGACGTCGTTCTGATGAACGACGATCCCGAGGCGCTGGTTCGCGCCGTGCGCATTGCGCACAAGACCATCCGCGTGGCAAAGCAGAATATCGTGTTCGCGCTGACGGTAAAGGCGGCGATCCTGATATTGAGCGCTCTCGGTCTTGCGGGAATGTGGAGCGCGGTATTTGCCGATGTCGGCGTGTCGGTCCTGGCGATCCTCAACGCCATGCGCGTGATGCGCTACGACGCAATGAAGGATGCACAATAAGACACATAATCTATGCACGGAATTCGACCTGCGGGAACGCGGGTCGAATTTTCCGTTATTTTGTCAATGTGCACATTTGCGCGTCTCCGAAAATGGGAAAATTTACGAAAGCAAATATTTTTGACTTGTGGTCTTGACAAAAATCAAGGAATGTGATAGGATGAACATAGCTAGTTTGGGTACATATGAACCAGAAAGGATACCACTATGAAAAAATTAACAGCTATTCTCCTCCTCTTGGCGTCGTTGGTTGCACTGACTCTGTCGGTTTCCGCCGCTTCTCCGAGAATTGAAATCAAGAAAGGCACCCCTACCCTGGACGGTAAACTGGATAACCTCTATCTCGATTCCCAGGTGGTCATGCTCGGCGAAAACGGCAACGTGACCGGCAACCTCGGTTCCAGCGCACCCGCAGGCACTGAGGTGATCAACAACGGCAAAGCTTATTTCCTCTGGGATAAGGATTACCTCTACATGTATGCCGTGGTTTGGGATAACGACACGCTGTGCAACGAGGACTGCATTGCCATCATGTTCAACATCAACAGTGTGCTGAAGACGGTCAGTGTCACCTTTGCCAATGAGAACGGTTCGATTGAAGCAGATGAAGCAATGTTCGATCCGAGCAACTGTCAGGCAGTGGTCGGCACCAACACCGAGTCCAAGTATCACTTCGCCGAGATCCGTATCGCTCTGACCGCCGAGCTTAAGTCCAACCTCGGCTCGGGCAAGGAATTCGGCTTCCACTGGATCTATTGGAACAAAGACGATAAGAAGACCGACCTCGGTAACTCCACCGGCGGTTCCGCCGCTGACTGGGGCAAGGGTCAGACCTTCCTGAAGTTCAAGAGCACCGAGGCTACCGGTTCCGGCAACGCCACCAATGCACAGGGTCAGGAAATCTACTCCTCCACTGCCGCTGTACCCGCAGAAAAGGCATATATGACCGCATCGGGCACCACTACCGGCAACGGTGGCAACAACGGTGGCAACAACGGTGGCAACAAGAACCCGCAGACCGCTGACGGCATCGCCGTGGTGGGTGCAGTTGCACTTTGCGCCGCCGCCGCCGCTGTGATTCTTATTAAGAAGAAACGCGCCTGATTTCAACTGAAATCGGTATCATGTGACCCCCTTGGGTTAAAAAGGTCATTCGCTGTCGGATGACCTTTTTGCCTCAACGAGGGGCATTTTATCCTGACAAAAAAGAAAATCAGACACGCCAAGGCGTGGCTGCCGAAAATCATTTGCAGGGATGTGGGCGAATGCGGTGAGGCAGCCGCTGAGCTGCGTTGCCAATGCGTTGTGCGCGCAAGCTGTACAAGGGTTTTGTGTGTCGTTTACAAAATATTGTTCTATAATCCGTCAGAATGACATAAAAAATTGTTCAAATAACAATTGACAGCGATAAAATACCATGCTATAATGTTCCTGTATAGTATTCTTCTGTTACGAAAGGAATCGCCATGAAAAAAGTAATTGCGGTTTTAATGTTGTTCGCTACATTGGTGAGCATGTCTTTGGTTTCCAACGCCGGAACGGCATTCCGCATTAAAAAGGGAACTCCGGTCATCGACGGCAAACTCGATGCTATGTACAGAGAGTCGCCTGCAATGCCTCTTTCCAACAATCCCGGTACGATTGGCGGCGGCGACAACCCCGACGGCGGCAAGAGCGTGGTCAAGGAATCCGATGCGTACGCTTTGTGGGACAATGACTATCTCTATTTCTACATCGTTGCATGGGATAATACGCTTATGGACACCGATACCGTTTCGCTGGCTTTCAACATCGGTGAGTTCTACATGTTCAACATAAACTTCAAGAGTAGCGATTTCGGAGTTTCCGATAACGATTCCAGCAGATTCGATCTTGAAGGTTGCCAGATTGTCGGCGGTCTTAACACTGAGGGTGGCTATCTGTATGCTGAAGCCCGCATTGCAATGAGCGCAGAGAAAAAGGCTTCGGCGATCGGAAGCGGCAAGCAGTTCGGCTTTCACTGGGTTTACTGGAACGATATCAACGGCGACGGCGCGAGCGATAACTATTCTGTCAGCGCAAACTTCAAGGATGATAGCCTGTTCCTCTCCGCCAACAAGGCAACCGCTACCGGTAACGTGACCAATGATACAGGTCGGGATATCTACGGCAGTACCGGTACTGCCGTGCCGCCTTATACCGCAGAGTACATTCCTCCGAAGAACAGCGGCGGTAACAACAACAATAATAACAACAATAATAACAACAATGACAACAATAACGGCGGCAACAAGAACCCGCAGACCGCTGACGGCATTGCTGTGGTCGGCGCAGTTGCACTGTGTGCCGCAGCCGCAGCCGTGATCCTGATCAAGAAAAAGCGCGCTTGATCCTTCACATGTCGGGTGTCCTTGCCCGCGTTGAAACCGGAACGACTTGGGCAGGCTGTAGACCTAACTACGGTCTGCCCGCGTTTTATACTATGTTGGCGAACAATGTCGATTCTTGCAGGATCAGCAGTACAAAACCGATTCTCCCGTCGGGAAAGTCGCCGTTCGGCAAATCGGCAAAGCCTCCAAAGAAGTGACTGAAATATTGGCTAAAATCAACATCGGAAAATTTGCTGATTTGATTGACTTTTCCGAAAAACCGTGTTATACTCAAAATGTATCGTGTTATATGTTCGCAAAGGAGACCATGCATATGAAGAAAAAACTATTGGTGCTGTTTGCAATTGTTGCAGTTCTCGCAATGCTTGCGGTGCCTGCATTTGCGGATTCGAAGAAAATTACGATTCCGTATAAGTCGAATGACGAAGTCAAAATTGATGCCGCCATCGATGAGAAATATACGGCGAACGGCGGCAGACTCTACAATGATCCCGAGGCACCGTGGACGGTTCTCGACGGCGTGGAGTTTGACGGTGTTACCTATAACAAGGACGACGATTTGTACAATGTCAACGGCGGCTCGTTCTTCTTCGCCAATTCCGACCATCTCTACATCCTCGTCAACCTGACCAAGATCACCAAGGTCACCGACAAATCTTACATCCGTATTCTCATCAACCGCACGGACGACCCCGATAAGGTGACTACCATAAAGATCCCGCTCATAGGAGGGAAAACCGATTTTGAGTTTACCCCCAACGAGTATTTCTTTGGCGCCGAAGTGGATAATAAGTACACGGAAAACAGAGTGAACGTAAAGAACCCGAACGGCACCGCGCTTTTTGAGATGGCACTGACCACCAGTCCGGAGCATCGCTTCCACGCAGGCGATACCTTCAGCTATCAGCTTTATGTTGTCAACGCATCTGATGAGAATCATAAGGAAGCGCTGACGCTGGGCGACGTCACCGACCGCCGTTTTGTGATCGGCGATCTCGGCGAGAACGACGTTCCCGACTTTGACGTAGCCGCATGCGGAAGCGGTACTGCCGACGATCCGTACCTGATCGGCGACGTTCAAACACTGGAATTCTTCCGCGACTGCATCAATTACAACTTGAAGGGCGCGCATTCAGCGCACTACCGTCTGACTGCCGATATCGATTACAAGGACGCTATGTGGACATCAATCGGTACAACGGCTATTCCCTTTAACGGAACCTTCGACGGCGGCGGCTTCGCAGTACAAAACCTCATGCAGAGAAAAGCGCAGGATAAGGTGTACAACGGCTTCTTTGCCGTGATTGGCACCGAAGGTGTTGTCAAGAACCTGAGAATTGAGCACATCACGATCCAAACGCAGAAGTTTGACGGCGCCATGGGTATGGTCGGCGGTATCGCAGGCATGTCCAAAGGCACCATCACCGACTCCTTTGTGGATGGTGCGGTCTTCAGAGTAGCCGGCGCAACGCATCAGCTCGCTGTCGGCGGTATCGTCGGTTGGGGTGACGGTACCATTAACAGGTGCTATTTCACGAACACCTTTACTACGGAAAATGACGTCAGCATGTTCAACGTTGTCAAACTTGATTACGCAATTGCAGTTGCCGGTATCTGCGGTGACCCCGCGGCGAAGATCTCCGAGTGCTCTGTGCGTAACACCACCTTTACTTACACCAGAATCGTGGAAGGCGGTTACTTCGGCTTCATCGGCGCCAAGGAAGGCGCGGCGGATTGCACTATCGTCAAGAGTGTGTATTCCAACTGCACTAATAACGGTGTCGGTCCCCTTTCCGGTAAGGTTCCGCCGGATACCCAGCCTGTGACCAATCCCCCCGAGACCACACCCGCACCCGTGACCACCGATCCCAATAACAATAATAACAACCCCGGTACCTCGGATATGTTCGCTGTCATTGCAATTGCAGGTGCCCTTGCGGCCGCAGCGGCAATCGTGATCTCCCGCAAGAAGCAGTTCAACAGATAATTGATACCCGATTTTGTGTCAACGCGAGCGATCGCGTGACCGAAAGAGTGGAAAGCCCGTTGCAGATTTTCCGGTCTGCGGCGGGCTTTCCGTTTTTGATGCGGTAAAGTGTCGGCTGTTTTCCGTTTTCAGCGTGCGAAGTCCGCGGCTGTTTGGTACGGCAAATTGTTGTTCTTTTTCCGTATTTGCCGCGTATAATCGACATGGGCAGAAATCTCGGTCAAAAACTTGCGTTGCCGTGAAATTTGTGGTATACTAAGATTATCGGGAACGGTAAAGCACTGTTACCGTGCATTACAAAAACGAAAACTTCAATTCGGAGGAAGCATATATATGGCATCATACAGACGTGACCGTATCAACGGTCAATTGACGGCGGAAATATCGGATATTCTGCGATCCGTGAAGGATTACCGCGTGACCGATTCTCTGGTCAGCGTGACAGGGGTGGACTGCACCGCCGATCTCAAATCCGCTAAGGTATATATTTCATCAGTGGGTACGCCCGAAGCGCAGGATGAGGTGCGGCGCGGCTTGGTGAGTGCGACAGGGTACATTCGCTCCCAATTGGCGCGGCGACTGAATCTTCGCATCACGCCCGAGCTGACCTTCATTACCGATACCTCCATGGAGCACGGCATGCGCATTTCCAAGCTACTGCACAGCGTGGAGCAGGAAATGGCTGATTTTGAAGTGCGGGAAGCGGAATATGAGGCGAAAAAAGCAGCGGAAGCCGCGTCGGCAGAAAGCGCGCAGAGCGAGGACGCTTCGGGAGACGGCGACCATGAATAATGTCACGATCCCCGAAATTGCCCAGATGCTTCTCAACACACGGCGCATGATCATCATCACCCACGCAAGTCCGGACGGCGACTGTATCGGAAGCGCCTATGCTCTGTGCCGCGCTCTGCCCGAGTGCAGATGCTTTGTGGTGAACGACGATACTCTTTCGGGCAGACTGGCGTATATCACGGACGGCGAAACCGATCTTTCGCCCGCACGTATTCCGTCGGATTTTCGTCCCGATCTCATTCTCACCGTGGATACCGCGACCCCCGAGCTGGCGGGAGCGTGCGGTCAGCTCTATGCAGGAAGGATTGATCTGCGCATCGATCATCACGAGAGCGATCATGACGACGCGCGTTTGCGCTATGTCGATCCCGCAATGTCCTCCTGCGGCGAGATCATTTACGACATCATCACCGAAATGGGGCGTCTGGACATTGCCTCCGCCGCACCCCTGTATGCGGCGATCTGCGCGGACACGGGCTGTTTCCGCTACCCGGGCGTCACGCCCATGACCTATCGCAAGGTCGCGACCCTACTGGAAACGGGCATCGACTTTGCCGACATTGCCCGTCATATGGTGGCGTACAAGTCACCGTCGGAGGTGCGCGCCATCCGCACCGCGTACGAGCTTTTACAGCTTCACCGCGGAGGCAAGGTAGCGTCCATCCTGTTCACCGCACAGAAAAAGCAGGAATTACAACTCACCGACAAGGATCTGAGCGTGCTTGCCTCCCTGCCCAAGGAAATCGAGGGTGTGGAGCTGAGCGTGGTCATTCGCCAGACCGACACCGATCCGCACCGCTTCAAGCTGTCCATGCGCTCCGAGCCGCACATTGCGGCAAACCGCATTTGCGCACATTTCGGCGGCGGCGGGCATCACTGCGCGGCGGGCGCGGCTGTGATCGCCGACACGCCGGAGCAGGCATCGGAGACGGTTTTGGATGCGATCTTCCGCTATTTGGACGGCGAGGTGCTCAACGACGCGCCTCAGTCGAAATGAGATTTGCAACGAAACGGGATCAGCTATGAAGCAGGACAGAGATATTTCGGGAGCGATCTGTATCGACAAGCCCGCAGGCGTGACCTCACACGACGTGGTGAACCGCATGCGCCGCCTGTACGGGACGCGCAAGGTGGGGCACACGGGAACGCTTGACCCTATGGCGACCGGCGCTTTGGTCATTTTAGTGGGTCGTGCCGCAAAGGCGGCGGAGTACATCACGGCACAGGAAAAGGAATATGCGGCGGAATTCCGTCTCGGCATCCGCACGGACAGCGGCGATATCACGGGCAATATTCTGGAGACAGACGACGGTCCGTTACCTTCCCCTGCGGCTGTTGCCCGTGCGGCGGAGGGTTTTGCGGGGGAGATTTTGCAGACCCCTCCGATGTACAGTGCGTTAAAGGTGGACGGTCGGAAGCTGGTTGACCTTGCCCGCCGCGGCATCGAGGTGGAACGCGCGGCGCGCTCCATCACGGTGCATTCTCTGACCGTGGAGGCGCTCGATGCGGCGCACGGCAACTATCGACTTCATACGGTGTGCTCCAAGGGCACATACATCCGAACCCTGTGCGAGGATATCGCGCGCGCGGCGGGTACGGTGGGCACAATGACCGCACTGCGCCGTCTGCGCACGGGCGGCTTTTGTGCGGCGGGCGCACCCTCGCCCGATGACCTTGACGGTATGATGCAAACAGAGCGGGACGCATTGCTCCTGCCCATTCCGTCCCTGTTTTCCGATCTCCCCGCCGTCACCCTGCCGCCGTTTTTCGCAAAGCTCGCGCATTCGGGCTGTGAGATCTATCAGCGGAAGATCGGAGCATCGTTTCCGATCGGGCAGAAGGTCACGTTATGGGATGCGGACGGCTTTTTTGCCTTGGCACAGTCCGAGGCGTTTGCGGACGGCGACGCGCTTCGCTGTGTGAAGCAATTTCGCATCTGATTTTTTCGGATACTGTCTGACCGTGTGAAGCGACACGGCGGAAACGGAGTTTGTATGGAAGCCTATGAAGCGATTCTGGCATCGGAGGGAATTGACACCTGTGCCTGTGTGGATTTTGCCGCCTGTCGGGTGCAAAAGCCGCATCTTCTGCATTTTGAGCCGCGCTGTGCGGTCATTTTTGCCGTTCCGTATCTGACGGAAGCGCCGAGACAGCATCGTGTATCCCTGTATTCCTCGTCCGAGGACTATCATCTGTTTTTCTCGGCACTGTACGAACGGTGTCTGCCCCGTCTGCGCGAGGCATACCCCGAATACGAATGGCAGGGCTTTGTGGATCATTCTCCCATTTACGAGGTGGACGCCGCCGCGCGCGCCGGCATCGGCATCATGGGCGACAATCATCTCTTGATCACCCGCAAATACGGCTCGTTTGTCTTTTTGGGCGAATTCCTCACCGACGCGCCGCTTGCGTGCTCTGCTCTGCATGAGGTGCAGACCTGCCGTCACTGCGGTGCCTGCCGCCGCAGCTGTCCGGACACGGAGCGCTGTCTTTCGGCTGTGACCCAGAAGAAGGGTGTGCTGTCGGACGAGGATCGCGCGTACATCCTCAAGTGGAAAAGCGCGTGGGGCTGTGACATCTGTCAGCTGGTGTGCCCCGAAAACAAAGGGGCGGCGCTTTCTCCCATTTCCTTTTTCTATGAGAATCGCCTTCCCGATCCCACGTCGGACGATATCCGTAGCATGACCGACGATCAGTTTTCCCGCCGTGCCTTTGCGTGGCGCGGCAGACAGACCATCCTGCGCAATTTGGATCTTTTGGAGGCGGCTGAAGCCGAAGAGCAGACGCAGGACTGACCCATTCGTCCATGCATTCGTGACGTATCAAAAGGACAGCCTCGGCTGTGCCCGACCGTTAATGGTCGGCACAGCCGAGGCTGTTTTTGCAGGGAAACCGTGCGACGGCGCAAGCCGTTTCCAGTCAATATTTGATATAGTCGTTATAATACGGTGCGCGGTCCTTTTCCTCGTGAAGCAGTTTATAGCGATCGATCTGGAGCTGAGTTGCGTGGTTGATACACTTGTGCGTGCCCATGCTCTCGGAGATGCCGTCGGCGGCAAGCGCCGTGACCTTATAGATGGCAATGTCGTGCTTGGAGAAGTCCAGCTCGGTGTCGGTGTATTCGGGCTTAGTCAGACCGGTGGCAACGCGCGTGTAGGTCGGCTCCTGATCGCAGGCGCGGTACACGTTGTAGGTCACATTGTCCGAACCCGTCCAGGTCAGGTGCAGGGTATCGCGGTCGATCTCCAGTTCCGCAGGACGTGCGACCGGTGCTTTTGCCGGCATGCCGGACAAGACATAGGTCTTTCCTGCCTCGGTATCAAAGGAGATGAAGTCGATTCCGTCAGATTCTGCGGAAACGGTCTTGCCGTCGCATGTGACCGTGGCAAACGACGCATTGTTGGATTTGACCACGGCGCGTCCGCCCACGCGGGAGGTAATGCGGATCTCATACGGGTCTGCGTTCTTCCACTGCGCATCCACTACAAAGTTTCCGCGCGCAACCAGTCCGCTGAAGCGTCCGTCCTTCCATTCCGCAGGGATGGCGGGCAGGACGGAAATGTATCCGTCGTGGCTTTGCAGAAGCATTTCCGCAATGCCCGAGGTACCGCCGAAGTTTCCGTCGATCTGGAACGGCGGGTGTGCATCGAACAGGTTGGGGTAGGTACGGCGTCCGATGAGGAAGCGCAGAACGCGGTAACAGCTGTCGCCCTCGCCGGTGCGTGCCCATGCGTTGACGCGCTGTGCGGTCGACCATCCGGTCTGGAGGTTGTCACTGCGCTCCTTGAGGGAGACGGCGGCGGCATCGCGCCATACGGGAGTCGCGTCGGATATGGTGTTTCCGGGATACAGCGCCATCAAATGAGACAGGTGACGGTGCCACCATTCGCCGATCTCGCCGTAGAAGCGCTCCTCGGCAAATTCCTTGATCTGACCGGACCAGCCCACGATGACGGGAGAATAATGGCCGAGCTGTTCTCTCTGGATCTGCTCCGCTTCGCCGTCGCATCCCAAAAGCTCTGCGGCGTGCAGGAAGTCCTTGCCGTTTTCGTGAACCATCTGCTGGTCATAGGCACAGCCGATGGTGACGTAGTAGAATGCGCCGCCGATCCACGCGCCGTTGATGACCTGCTCGGGGGATACGGAGGGGGAAACGAGATATTCGTCGTCGTATTTATGTACCGCCTTGGTGGAGAATTTACTCACGGCGCGGAGCACCGGATAGGTGTGGCTTTTGAGCACCTCGGGGTCTCTTGTAAAGTCGTAGTAATCCCACATCAGCTTGGAGGCAAGACCGCCGTTGCCGGGGCCGCCGCAACGGTCGGGTCCGGAGATCTGAAGGGGCCAGTTTCCGGTACCCACGGCAAAGCCGCATTCGCCCTCGCCCTCACGGTATGCGGACGGGTTATGCTCCTTGACGAATTCGGATGCAAGGCGTTCGCCCTGCGGGATGATCGCGTGCAGGTAATCTGCATATGCCGTGAACAGCTCCGCCATGTTGGTTGAGAATGCGGGCCAATAGTTCATCTGTACGTTGATATTGAACCAGTAGCCGGCGCCCCACGGTGCTTTTTCGTGTGCATTCCAGATGCCCTGGAGGTTTGCGGGCAGTCCGCCCTTGCGGGATGCGGAGATCAGAAGGTATCTGCCCATCTGGAAGTAGACCATTTCAAGATACGGGATCTTTTCGCCTGCCATGTAGCGGCGGATAAGGTCGGTGGTTTCGGCATCGGGGATCTCGCTGTCGGCAAGCTCGAATTCCACGCGTCCGAAAATTTCGCGGTAATCCGCAATATGGCGTTCGCGCAGGGTCGCATAGCCCTTTTCGCAGGCGGCGTCCAGCCAACCGTTCACACGCGGGCGCACGTCCTCGTAGGGGAGCTTTTTCAGGTCGTCCATTTCCATAAAGACGGCACTGTCCAGCTTATAGCTGGTGTCGGTGCAAAAAAACAGAACGGCTTCGGTCGCGTTCTTCACCGAGATGCCGTCGCCGCAGGAATCCACCTCACCATCGCTGACGACGCGGGACGCGATGGAGTATTGCAGGGCATAGCAGTTCATCTGTCCCCACACGATCGCGGTGTCGCCCATGCAACGGATGGAGCAGGTTCTTCCGCCGCCGTCCCCGGGCTGATTGCCGTAGTTCCGCACATACGGGATCTGCGGGCGATAAGTAAAGGAAAGCGCGCCGGGCTTGGATGCGGTCAGTCGGACAGCCATAACGCGGTCGGGATAGGAGATGAAATACTCTCTGTCATAGGCGACGCCGTTGCACACATAGTGTACATAGGAAAGGGCGTGATCGAGATCCAGACCTCTTTCGTATTCGGTGACTTCATCGTGACCCAGTTCGAGATACAGCTCGGCGAAATCGGTCAGACCGCCCTGACCGGGAGATGCCACAAAAGAGTTCTGCGTGACCTGAATCCGCTCTCTGTCGGTTCTGCCGAAGATATTTGCACCGATAAAACCGTTACCCATGGGAATGGAATAGGTTTCCCATCCCTCAATGGTGTCCGCCGCCGGTGAAAAATAGCGGGTGGCAAGCTTTTTCATGGAAATTTCCTCGTTTCATCGTTCGGATGTAGTCGGACAAGTGATGCCGACCCAGCGAAAGTATACCATGATACCGACACTTTGTCAAGGCAATGTGCGGGATTCGCCGTGCTTACAGGACGAAAATTACATCTTTGTTTTTGCGTTTGATTCGTATGCTTCTTTTTTGAGTGCGACCGTCAAAAATGCAGCTGTGCTACTTGACAAGAATGCGCATTCTGTGATATAATAATCCCTACATTGGGGTATCGCCAAGTGGTAAGGCAAAGGACTTTGACTCCTTTACGCGCTGGTTCGAATCCGGCTACCCCAGCCATGATGACAAGTCAATTTAGATCCGGACGAGGAAAAACGAGAAAACGGGAGATTTCGAGAGATTTCTCCCGTTTTTTCGACCCTGCATTTTTT
>CABUHM010000009.1:0-15867 GCA_902491355.1 uncultured Eubacteriales bacterium | reverse complement strand
GCAAAAATGTAAAAATGGGGCACCTACGTAGCCCCGCGTCGGTCGCCGCCGTCCTCGACGGCGGCTTAAACGGGGATCGGCGGCGAATTTCGTCTGCACGATTGATCTTGCTCAACTGCCGCCGATCCCCTCACGCGCGCGGCAAGCCGCGCACGCCCCGACGCGGGGCGCGAAATCTGTACAACCCCACTTCCCTGCCACCGTATGCCAAACGACACGGAACGACACGTCGGTGCTTGAAATGTTCATAAAAATGTGGTATCCTGTGGCAGTAGTTATATTTTCAACCCCGAAAGGAGGTCAAACATAAATATGAGAAAAGTCAAGGCAGTCGCATTCATTTCCGCCGCGCTGATGCTGTTCCCGGTTTCATATCGTTTGACACCCTTGGGAACGAACAGTATTTCCGACAGCGCCGAATTCGGCATCACAACGGAAATTGCGGATCATGATGCCGAAGCCGCCGCAATGAAAGCGGCTCAGTCCCGCATGCAAACCGTCTTTTATGTCGGAAGCGAGAGCAATCCGCATGAGGCAGACGAGCGATCCTATTTTGATCCGGATCAGTACCGAATCGACCTCCGTCTGCGCCGCTACCGTCAACGTCAGGAGCTTACCGGTTACGATGCGGAATATGTGTCGCAGTTGACCGAAGAGGAACAGGAAGAGGCGGAGTATTTCTTGGATCAGGGCTTCGTGTTTTATCGGCAAAACTGGTCGGTCACCAAAAATCAGCCTTACGGCGACAGCGGTTTCGGGCAGTGCGGATGCGGTCCCACCTGTGCCGCCGCCATCATTTCCAACCTTGCGGGGGAGCCGGTCACACCAGAGGATATGCGCGTGTGGGGCTTGGAACACGGCAGTTATATTGCCAACACGGGAACCACCCTCAACTTCATGACCTCGGTTCCCGCCATGTATGGTATCAAAGCCACCAACGTGGGACGCGACCGCGAAGCCGTTATGCAGGCTCTGCGCGACGGCAAGCTGGTGCTTGTCTCCATGGGACCGGGCATGTTTACCCTCGGTGCACATTTTATGCTGTATCGCGGAATCACCGAGGACGGAAAGATCCTGATTGCCGATTCTTACAGCTTCGAGTATTCGACCCGCGAATGGGATTGGAACACCTTGGCAAGCCAAGTCAAAAACGGTTATTGGGTATTTGAAAAGGAGTAACATAAGCAATTATATAAGGGGAGACGACCGGAATGATCGTCTCCCCTTTGTATTCGCCCGATTTTCAGTAATATAAAATCGTCAAGTTCAATCGTTAATGCACAGAATATGGATTTGCGTTTGTGTAAAAAAATGGAAAAAAACGTTATACTTTGGAGCAGATAATGAATTCAAGCGTATAGGGTAATTCCATGATCGACAAACGAATCGGTAAAAGAATAAAGGAATGCCGTGAAAATTTAGGATTAACGCAAGAGCAGTTTGCCGAAAAAACGGGGCTTTCCGTGAATTATATCTCCACAATCGAACGTGGGGGTTCTTTTCCGCGTTGTGAGCGTCTCATCACCATTTTGAACGGTCTGAACGTATCAGCAGACGCCGTATTTTGTGACGTTGTCAATCATTGCACAATATATCAAGCAAACAATATCAGCGAGCGTCTCTCCGATTTGCCGATTGAGGAACAAAATCGCATTTTAAGCACGCTCGATTTCTTAATTCAGCAGGCACATGAGAACCGTTCCCTGCTCGATGTCTCCTCCTATTAGTCATGGACGGCAAGCAAATTACCCTGCACCGACACGAAGGATCGGAGAATGATACATCATGAAATCATGCGCATTTACCGGACACAGACCCAAATCCCTTCCCTTCGGTACACGCGAGGACGACCCCCGTTGTACGGAATTAAAAAACCGGCTGAAAGCCGAAATAGAAACCCAAATTACGCAAAACGGCGTCACGCATTTTATCAGCGGCATGGCGTTAGGTGTGGACACCTTTGCGGCGGAAGCCGTATTGGAGTTGAAAGAAAAATATCCGCAAATCACGTTAGAATGCGCCATTCCCTGCCAAAACCAAGCGGACAAATGGACGGAGACGCAACGTGCGCGTTACACCGCCATATTGGATCGGGCAGACATCCGAACGGTTCTGCAAACGGAATACACAAAGGATTGCATGAGCCGACGCAACGATTACATGGTGGATCATGCGCAAATCCTGATTGCAGTGTGGAACGGCAAACCGAGCGGAACCGGAAAAACCGTTCGTTATGCACAGAAATGCGGAAAAAACGTGATCATTATTGACCCTCTGTCCTTGGGATAGTAATTATATGACATAAAAAGCCTCCCTTTACACAAAGAGAGGCTTTGGTTTTGTCTGTACGATAGATGGAGGGCGGGCGACCACTGGTCGCCCCTACAAAAGCAGGGTGGATTTTGCGCATAGAGATAACGTGCATTTTCACCTAACGAGTGCATTTTTGCTCTCCGAAATCCACAAAATTTCACGACCTGTTTGCCTTGTCTGTGTAGGGGCGACCAGTGGTCGCCCGCTGTAAAACGACCTGATTCCGCACATGATTGACCTATTCGCATACATTACCATGAGGTATCTTCGGCTCTGCAAAAATGCAGATTTGAGGTACGCACGAAGCCCGCGTCGGGTGCCGTCTGCCGAAGGCAGGCGGCGCGGACGGGGATCGGCGGCGGATTTCGTCTGTGCGGTCGATTTTGCTCAACTGCCGCCACGCCCCGACGCGGGGCGCGAAGTCTGTACAGGCTCAGGAAATCGGCTCAAAATCTGCGGCGCCGTGCTTGCAAAGCGGGCAGATGAAATCCTCCGGAAGCTCGTCTCCCTCGTAGACATACCCGCAGACCTTGCAGACATAACCGCGTTTGCCCTCGGTCTGAGGCTTGGGCTTCACATGCTCCTGATAATATGCATAAGTCATAGTCTCGCGGTCGCTCATCACGCGCGCTTCGGTCACAGAGCAGATGAACATGCCGTGAGAACCAAGATCCACATAGTCCTCCACGCGCAAGGAAATGGCGGCATTGATATACTTGGACAGGATCATCAGTCCGTTGTCGGAACGGACGGGTGTCCATCCCTCGAATTTATCGGTGTTTCTGCCGCTTTGGAAGCCGAAGGTCTCAAAGACGCTGAACGGCGTGTCCACGGTGAGAACGTTGACATTGAGAATGCCGGTCTGCTTGATGACGTGATGCGAATAATTGGACTTATTGATGTTGACCGCGATCCGATTGGGGCTGTCCGAAACCTGCGTCACGGTATTCAATATCAGACCGTTATCACGCTTACCGTCGTTGCTCGTTACCACATATAAGCCGTAGCCGATGCGGAAGAGCGCGGTCATATCGTTCTTGTCGGCGGTATCGCTCCGCTGTGCCAGATATTCGCGGCAAAGCTCGTCCGCCATATCGGAGATCGCAGTGCGGTTTTCGGCACTGAGAGAGGAACGGATGGAGACCGTGGTATTCAGAAAGGTGAGATTCTTGCACGGCTCGAGCTTCGCGTGCATCTGCTTTGCGGCAAGCGGCGCCCATGTCCCGTTTTCGATAAAGCCCACTGTGCGGTTCTGGAAATTGCGCTCGGTCAGGTGATCCGCAAACTGCCGCATAAAGGGAAACAGTCCGGCGTTGTAGGTCGTGGTCGCCAAGACCAGCTTTTGGTAACGGAATGCGTCCGCCACCGCCTCTGCCGTATCACAGCGGGCAGCCGCGCTTATGCAGTTCGTCCGCCAACAGCTCCACCGCCTTTTTCGTGTTGCCGTAAACCGAGGTGTAGGCGATGCACACGCCCTCGCTTTCCGCCGCATAGGACGACCACGTCTGATACAGGTTCACGTAATACCCGATGTTTTCGGTGAGCACGGGACCGTGGAGCGGGCAGATGGTCTGAATATCCAGTGCCGCCGCCTTTTTGAGAAGGCTCTGCACTTGCGGGCCGTATTTCCCCACAATGCCGATATAATAGCGCCGCGCCTCGTCCGCCCACGGCTCGTCGATGTCCAAAGCACCGAATTTGCCGAAGCCGTCGGCAGAGAACAGAATGCGGTCGGCGGCGTCATAGGTCACGGTGACCTCGGGCCAGTGCACCATGGGTGCAAAGACAAAGGTGAGGGTGTGGCGACCCAGCGACAGCGTTTCGCCGTCCGAGATCGTGAGACGGTTTTTCGCCAAGCCCTCTCCGTAGAATTGGTCAATCATGGCGTGCGCCTTTTTGTTTGCGACCAGAACGGTGTCGGGATATACTCGCAGAAAGCTCGCAATATTCGCCGAATGATCGGGTTCTACGTGCTGAATGATGAGATAATCCGGCTTTCTTCCGTCCAGTGCGGCGACAATGTTGTCGAGCCATTCATGGGTGAAATTACGGTCCACCGTGTCCATGACCGCGATCTTTTCGTCCCTGATGAGATAAGAATTATATGACATCCCACGCGGGACCGTATACTGCCCCTCAAAAAGATCTACGGAATGGTCGTTGACGCCTATATACAGAATGTCCTTTGTTACCTGCATGTTTTTCATGTTCCTTTCTTGATTTGGAAAATCTGAATGTATAATTATTGCATATGATAGCCGTCAGCCGCCCGATATAATCAAGGCTTTATCACGTCGTTTGGCTTATGGTATCCGATCAATGGCATTTCGTCCCGTCACCCTTTCTCTCTTGCCGCATAACATGGTTAAAAATACCGTTGCGGAAGGGACATAGCTATGTTTTCACTGAAACCGTACAATCGGGAACGCGCGCGGTCTTATGCCGAAAAATGGGCATTTTCCCGCAGTCCGCTGTTCGAAAACTACACGGGACAGGGCGGCGACTGCACCAATTTCATCTCACAGTGCATTTTAGCCGGTGCCTGTGTCATGAATTTTACACGGGACGTAGGCTGGTACTACGTGTCGCCAACCGACAGGGCGGCGGCATGGACGGGCGTGAGCTTTTTGTGGAGATTTCTCACGGGGAATCAGGATATCGGTCCGTTCGGAAGCGAAACCGAGCCGGGAGGGCTGACCATCGGCGACATCATTCAGCTCGGCACCTCACCCGACGACTACTATCATTCCCTGCTGGTCACGGGGTACGGCGACGGCACCTATTTAGTCGCCGCGCACACCAATGACGCATTCGACCGCCCGCTCAGCTCCTATACATACAACGTGGCGCGGTTCCTCCACATCGAGGGCATCCGCATCCGAACGGGAAACGACGACGAATGCTACCGAATGCTCCTCGGCGGTACGGCGATCCCGCAAAACGGCGGGCTGTATGTTCCCGTCCCGCGCTCGGAGGAGAACCGACTGAATCAGCAGAATCAGACGAATTCATCGAACCAGCGCGGTCAGCAGAATCAGACGAATCAGTCGGGCATGAGCATAAATCAGGGTGATGCCGACAACGCCGACATTACCGAATAATACTCAAAGCCCCATAGAACGGAAGATGCCGCACAGGTCGAAGGTCAGATCGTGCGGCAACATGCCGTTCTGAGACAGCCGTTCGGCACACCGATCTGCCGCAAGGCCGTGCAGATAGACCCCGCACACCGCACTTTCCCACGCCGGAATCCCGCGTGCCAGAAACGCGCCGATCAGCCCCGACAGAACGTCGCCGCTCCCGCCGCGCGCCAGCCCGGGATTTCCGGTTTTGTTTTCGTACAGTCTGCCGTCGGGCGACGCCACGCGGGTACGGTGTCCCTTGAACACGGTCACACAGCGATAGGTCTGCGCAAACGCGAGCGCCGTGCCGTCCGGATCGGCATTCAATGCGGCAATGCTGTTTTGGGTCAGTCTTGCCATCTCTCCCGGGTGCGGCGTGACCACGGGAGTTGCGACAGCCTCCCGCAAAAGCGCGGGATCGCCCCGCAGAGCGTTCAGCCCGTCGGCATCCAGTAGGATCGGACAGTGCGCCTCGGTGAGAAGCAATTTCACAAGGTGCGCCGTGTCGGCACTGTCGGTCATGCCGCATCCGCACACGCACGCATCGGCATTTTTCAGCCGATCCGACACGGCGGCGCGGTTTTCGTCACAGGCGGATATCGCGCCGTCCGACGTTTCCGCCATGGGAACGCAGATGCACTCGGGCGTGCGCGCAAGCACAGCGGAAAGAACGGTCTCCGTGCTCGCCAGAAAGGTCAGCCCCGCACCGCCGCGCAACGCCGCCTCGCAGGAAAGTGCGGCGGCTCCGCGGTAGCGTCGGCTTCCGCACAGCAGGAGTAGCCGTCCGAAATCACCCTTGTGCGCATCCGCTGCCCGCATGCCGAGGGTCTGATACACGAAGGTCTGCATATCGTCAAACTGCATATTCATTATTTTTTCTCCCCACCCGGTAAAATGCGGAGCCTGCCCAAAAGGGGAAGAACACTGCCGCTTCCGAACACGGCGCTCACCATGCCCCAGACCAGATAAAACCCCCACACGCAGGACGCGCCGATCAGAAGCAGATACGCAAAGGTGCGCACGCCGCTCCCTGCGGCAAAGTGCAGGATCAGCATGCCGATGCCTGCGGCGATGAGACAGACCACGGTCAGAGCCGACATGATCAGCCCCTGATTGGCATAAAAGCGGACATACCTTGACGTCCTGCGGTACAGCAGATACGGGATCCAGAAGAAGAACGGGAAACAGCAAAGCAGTGCCGGAAGCCGATACATGGCGGTTTCCTCGGTGCCGAAGCCCAAAGGACTGTCCTCTAACTTGTCCCGCTGAATGAAATCGGAGAGGGCGCGGCAGTTTTCGCACACGCCGTTCTCCTGCGAGGTGTCACGCCCGCAGTATTTGCATTTTTCCATATCGGTCTCCCCCGGATCAGTTGCCTGCGCGATAGCTTGCTATGGCCTGAATCGTGATTCCCTGATAATAGACCGACAGGATATCGCGGTAGGAATAGTTATAATCGCACAGATGCAGGACGCCGTAAGCGCTCATGCCAACGCCGTGACCCCAGCCGCGTCCCGAAAAGACGATATTGCCCGCCGTACCCGAAAGGGTCTCGGTACGGCGCAGACGCACGGATCGGGTGGCAATGGACACGATATCGGGCAGATTGTTCGCCGAATACGGCTGATCCCGCGTGTCCGCCTCCATGAGCGGCAGTCCCGCCTCGGCAAGCGCGGCGTTGACCTCCGCCAACGGGTACGCTGTCCCCGTGAAGAATTCCTGTGCCTTCTGATCGCGCAGGACATAATCATAGCGGTACACCGAAGTACCGGCATAGCCCGCAACGAAGTTCGCACTGTACAGTCCGAGACGGGTGCGGATCCTGTCGCCGCCGATGATTATGACGCTGTTGCCGTTCACATCGGTCACGGATACCTCCCGAACATAGGTGGAATCGGGCGCATAGGACACGATATCCACACTCCTGATGTCTCCCGTCAGCGCGGGGTAATACTGCCTGAGACGGTTGCCAAGCTTTGCGGGCGTATACTCGATGCTCCACGTCCCGCGCGAAACGCTTTGATAGCGCTCCCACGGTGTGCAAACTGGTGTAAGATAGAAAGCGCCCGCCGAGCTCCACGCCGCCGCGGCGCTTCCGGTGACGCCGCCCATAGAGGAAGAATATGCGGCGGTGGCGATGTAGTATTTCCCGTTGGAGGCATAGGTCAGGATCTGACCGCGCGTCGCCGTGCCTGCGTCGATCACACGCTGAGTTACACGGTTCATGCCGCGATACACCTGACAGCAGGTAGTACAGCACACATCAAAGGTTGCGTGCTTGGAGTGCTGAATTCCGGCATAGGCAAGCGTCCGTGCGGCGACCGAGAAGGTCTTGAGTGCCTCGTCGGGCCAGCTTGCGCTGATCTCCCATGTCACCACGCCGAGAATATAGTCCTCGAGCGGAAGCACATTGGTGAGCGCCACGCCGTTTCCGTACCGTGTGAACTGGAACACGCCGCGGTATGTATTGTTTGCGGGAGTCCGCAGGAAATACTCGGACGGGCCGTTCTGACGCGCCGTCATACCGAGCGTGGAGTCGGTGCCGCCGTCGTAGGTGAACAGCACCTGATTGTTTTCGGGATTCACCACCGAAACGGCGGTGGAGGAGGGCTGTGTCAGGGTAAGACCGCCGTAACCCGCCTGTGTGAGCACATCCATGACGGCTTGTGCCGACGCCGTATCGGCGCACGCACCTGCGCGGACGGCGAACGAGCCGTTGATATAAGATGCGATGGCATATTTCCCGTAGGCGGCAAGAACGGCGTTCCAGCGCGGGATGACCCATTCCACCTCCCAGCGGGAGTCACAGAGCATCTGCACGTTGTACGCGCCCACAGCCACGTTGCCGTCGGTGGCGTAGTCGTAGCCGGGCTTGAGATTGGCTTCGGGCACGGCGGTAATATAAGATTCATACAGCTCCCACAGCACCGAATAATTCCGCTTTTCGGAGCCGGTGAGCCAGATCTGACCCAGTGTGAAGCCGCCGGTGGCGCGGACGTCAAAATCCACGGTGACGTCGTCGGCATACATCCTCAAAATCGTCCTCGATCACCCACAAAACGGGAGAGCCGTCCGCCCCGTAGTACCAGTAGGAATCCCCTGTTTGCGTCGGTTTTTCCTGGGAATAATAGCTTCGGGATGCGCCGGTGAGCGGCTCGTTTGATTCGCCCACGCTCATGGCGTTCCACTGCGCCGCACTGCCGAGATAGTAGACCGTCTGCAGTCCGGTGCAGTCCGCGAAGGCGCCGCCGCCGATGAAGGAGACTGCGGGAAAGATCAGCGAGGAAATGCCCGAACAGCCGCGAAATGCGTTTGCCGAAACGGAGGTCTGCCCCGTGCCAAAGTGGATCGAGGTCAGGTTCGCACAGCCCGAAAAGGCATCTGCGCCGATATGTACAAGCGAATCAGGGAAATGAACGCTTTGCAGGCAGAGGTTGCCCGAAAGGGCGTAGTCGCGGATCATCTGTCTGCCGTCCGCCACGGTCAGCTCGGTCAGAAGCGTTCCCGCGCAGTAGAGAACGCCCGCCCGCGTCACGGGGTTCGAGGTATCGTCGGCAAAG
The DNA here is from genome assembly GCA_902491355.1 of uncultured Eubacteriales bacterium. Taxonomy (GTDB): domain Bacteria; phylum Bacillota; class Clostridia; order Oscillospirales; family CAG-272; genus UMGS2055. The sequence continues at coordinate 6,872 of CABUHM010000009.1, read as the reverse complement.
TAGATATTGCACCACGCGTCGCCCGTACCCGCATAGTAAACGGCACGCAGACCGGTGCACCCGATGAACGCGCCGCCGCCCACGGCGGTCACGCTCTCCGGAATGCGGACGGAGGTCAGGGATGCGCAGTTCAGAAATGCGGATTCTCCGATCTCGGTGACGGGAAGCCCGCGATACGATGCGGGGATGCTCAGACGGACGGCAGTGCAGGTGCCCATGCCGACCACGACATAGCCCGTTCCCGCCGTGTTCAGCTCATACAGAAGTCCCGCGCTGACCGAGATCGGCGACGGAGTCATTTGCAGAAGCGCGCGCCGCAGTACGATGTAATCGTTGGAATCCGGATAGCCGTTCCCGTTGAAATCACACAGAGAGAGGGCTTCGCCGTCTGCGGTGTCGGGCGTCAGATACGCCGTGCGCAGGAGCGCGGCATCGTTGGAATCGAGGATGCCGTTCCCGTTCAGATCGCCGTACAGCGGCTCGGGATAAAGAGCGGGGAGCGCGGCGTTCGGCGACGGGTCTCCGTTCGGGGCGGAATCCTCCTCCCCGTCGGGACAGACCGCCTCCGAGCTTTGCGGCGGGACGATCTCCTCCTCGGAATAATCCCCGACGGCAAATACCGTTTGCAACGGTGCCGTGAGCATAAGCACTGCAAGCAATGCCGCGATTTTTCGTTTCAGATCTTTCACAATCACATTCCTCCGGAATCCGGTGTCAGAGCCGTGCTGAAGTTCCATAAGGTTTTTTTCTATTGTAGCATACGTCTCCCGAAAAATCAAGACCCGCCGCTCCCGCGCACCGTGCATGCGGAAAATTCCCCGCAGATCACCGTTCAGCGGGCGACCAACACCTTTTGCACCTCACAGAAATACAGCTTATGATATTCGCCCTGCGAATAGGCGTCCGACGGGATGCGCGCGTCGCAAAAGCCCTCCGGACGCAGGGTGTCGGCATAGAGCTTCCGTCCCTCCAGCACCAGACGCGCACCCTCGAAAAAGAAAAAATCGCCGTCCCGCATCGGCGTCAGTCCCGCGCCGCGCACCTTGTCCGTGTCTCTGCCGCTGTGCGTGCCGCAATAAGCAAGGGCGGCGCGTCCCGCCTCGCCGTAAAACGAAAGGGAGACAGCGTCCTGCGTCTCAAGCAGCGTATAGGTATAGCGGCACGGACGCACCGCGCACCAGAAAACGGGACGCCCCCACATAAAGCCCACGCCGCCCCATGTCGCCGTCATGGGATTGGGCGCGCCGTCGGACGTCGCCGCGCAGATCAGCATTCCCTCCCTTCCGATGCTTCCGATAAAGGATTCCCGAAGGGTCATGGGATCGGCAATTCGATACTCCTGCATAAGCCCGCCTTTCCGCGGTAACCACCGCCGATATTTTCGATCCTCCGCACGGAAGGATCGGTCACAAAAATTGTATGCGGCGCGTTTGCGTAACATGAGCCGCCCGATTCCGAAAGGGGCGACAGGAGAACACCGTCGGCTTTTCCGTGTAAAATGAATGTGAATTTATGCGTCCGTCACTTTACAAAACGCCCGATATATGATATTATAGTATGAATATCCGTGAAAGGAATTTGGTATGGAAACTTCCAATCGTCCCGAACGTCAGCTTCCCCGCTGTGCTCCGATTCTTTTGAGCCTTGTGGGCGGACTGTTTGCCTTTGTCGGTGTCCTCACCTCGGGCGTGCTGTTTCCCGTGCTCCTTGCCGTGGGCAGTGCCCTGTGCGCCTATGCCGTGCTGTATGCGGGGAACGTTCTTCTGCTTCTGTCACCCCTGCTTTTTTACGCCGTGGACGCGTGGATCCTGCAAAGCGCGTTTGACGCACTGCCTGTAATATTTGCCGTGCCGCTTGCCGCCGTGCTGACGGTCGCCTGCCGCCGAAGCGCCTCCAAATCGGTCTGCTCTGCAGTCTATGCCGCCGTATTCGCCGTACTGCTTGCGGGGTGGTTTGCCCTTTCCCTGTATCTGCGCTTCGGGAAGCTGGACGGCACAGTTCTCACCGATCTTGAAACACAGCTCCGCGACCTTGCCGAAAACGCACTGAGCGCCGCGGGACTGACCGAACAGATTCCGCAGTCCGTGTGGGCGCTTTTCCGCATCCTGCTCATCGGCTCGTTCGGCGCACTGTGCTCATTTTTCGGCATTCTGGCATCCTGCCTTCTCTCCCTGCCCGCTCCGGCGTTCGGGCGGCGCGTGGTTCCCGCGACCCCTTGGCGGATCGGCATTTCCCCCGTCGGCGCGGTCGTGTTTCTGCTATCGATCCTGTGCGCCGTGTTCGGAGGCGGCAGTGCGGCGGCGGTGACCGGAGAGATCCTTCTCCTGCTTTTGGCGCCCTACTGTATGTCGGTGGGACTCGGTGCCGTCGCCATGCGCAGGATCGGTCCGGACGGAAGAGTGATCCGCTTTTCCCCGCTCACGGCGGCGCTTCTTATTCTCGGTTTCATTCTCTATACGCCGGTAGCCGTTCTGGTGCTTGCGGTGCACGGCGCCGTGATTACGCTTGTGGGCGTCTGGCTCCGCTATAAACAACGCTCCGGTCAGTGATTATCTTATCGACCTGCGAGGAATGAACATTTATGAAAGATTTGATACGGCAATTTCTCACACATAAGTCCAAACGCATGCTTCTGAGCTTCGTTGCGGTCTCCCTTGTGTTTTTGATCGTGCTTGCCGTCCTTCCGTCAGACGGACCGCGAGGCGTGCTTTTGCGCCTTGTGATCATTCTGCTTCTGTACCCTGCGGCTATGCTCGGCGCATTTGTGTTTGCGTCCCACATTCCCGGCTCGGGTAAGGCGAAAAAATTACAGATCCCGCTTGCGGGCAATTATACGTTAGAGCTTGCGGGCTTGTTTACGGCACCCGTTTTCATCTGCGACGAGAACGGGCGGGTGCTGTGGCAGAACGTCGCCATGGAGCCTCTGTGGGATCACCCGAGCTATGCGCTGGGAAAATCTCTGACCGAGCTGTGCGACGCAACATACGAACAGCTTTCGGCGGCGGGAGCCGCCGAGGGGTACGACTGCACGGTCAACGACACCCCCTATCGCATCCATGCGCACATGTTCCAGACCAAGGGTAAGAAATATCTGTTCTGCATTTGGGAGGATCGGAGCGAGCTGGACGAGGTCACACAGCGCGCCGCCGATGAAAACACACTGGTCGCGTTCATTATGGCGGATAACCTCGAGGAACTTTTGCAATACGTGCAGGAACAGTACAACAGCGCGTCCGCGCGCATCGAAGAAGAGCTTCAAAAGTGGGCAGACAGCTGTGACGGTCTCCTGCGCGAATACGAGCGCAACCGCTATCTGCTCATATTCTCCGCCTCCCACCTTGCCGCGTTCACCGAGAATCGCTTTGAGATTCTGGATCGCATCCGCGAGATCCGCATCGGCGACGGCAGTATTCCCGTCACCATCTCCGTCGGCATCTCGGGAAGAGCGGGAACCTTAGCGGAAAAGGAACGGGACGCGCGCGCAGCTCTGGATATGGCGTTACAGCGCGGCGGCGATCAGGTCGTGCTCAAGACCGAGACCGGTCTCGACTTTTACGGCGGACGCAACAAGGGCGTACAGCGGCGCACCAAGGTTCGTGCACGCGTCATAGCCAGCGAGCTTGCGTCCCTCGTCTCCCGCGCGGGGAACGTGCTCATCATGATGCATCGGCATGAGGACTGGCGCGTCTGTGCCTGTTCTGCGGCGTGCGCATGAACATCGTGGCGGATCGCAGTGACCCCAATCTGAAAAAATGCTTCGAGAAGATCCTGCTTCTGCCCGAATATCAGCACACCTTTGTGAGCGGGACCGAAGCGCAGGAGCTTCTGGACTCCGACACCCTGCTCATCATCGCGGATGTCAATAACGCCACCCAGTTTGAGTCTCCGGAGCTGTATCGCAGTTCCTTCTCCACGGTCATCATCGACCACCATCGCAAGACGGCGGAATTCGAGGTCAAGCCGGTGCTCACCTATATCGAGCCTTCGGCATCGTCCGCCTGCGAGTTGGTGTCCGAGATTCTGGAGCAGTCCCTGCCGGCAGGCTCCATTCCCAAGGAGGAAGCCGACCTCATGTTCTCGGGCATTCTTCTGGATACCAAGCAGTTTGCACGGAACACGGGCGTGCGCACCTTCAGCGCCGCGCTGTATCTGCGGAACGAGGGAGCCAACCCCATCGAGGTGCAGTCCCTCTTTAAGACCGATCTCAACGACTTCATCCGCGAGGCGCGGTTCTCCGCAAATGTATATCTCTACTGCGGCGTGATCGCCATTGCGGTGAACACCGCCGACGACAACACCTCGACCGACCGCATCGCCGCCGCCAAGGCGGCAGATAAGCTCCTTTCGGTGGAGGGCGTGCAGGCGTCCTTCGCACTCTGCCGCATCGGTAACTCGGTGCACATTTCGGCGCGGAGCGCGGGCGCGGTCAACGTACAGCTGATCCTGGAAAAGCTCAACGGCGGCGGCCACTTCGACGCGGCGGGCGCACAGCTCCCCGAGGCGGACATGAACGCGGCGCTCGCGCAGCTCAAGGAAGCCATCGACACCTATCTGGCAGAGATCCGAGACAGCGAGACTAAGCGCATTCAGGAAAAGAAAACTCAGGAAAAACAGGAATCATAAACCGCCGTACCGACGGCACAGGAGGAAATCAACCATGAAGGTAATTTTAACACAAGACGTCAAGGCACAGGGAAAAAAGGGACAGATGATCAACGTATCGGACGGATATGCCAGAAACTTCCTGCTCCCGCGCGGACTTGCCGTGGAAGCAAACGCACAGGCAGTCACCGAGATGGAAAATCGGGAGTCGGCACGTCTGCACCGCATCGAAGAAGAAAAGAAGGAAGCACAGGAGCTTGCCGAAAAGATGAAGGAGCTTCAGGTCAAGATCACGGTGGGCGCCAGCGACGACGGACGTCTCTACGGCTCCGTGACCACAAAGGACATCACCGAGGCACTGGAGAATCAGTTCCACATCACCCTCGACAAGCGCAAGCTGTCACTGGATATGCCCATCCGCGCATACGGTTGCTATCAGGTTCCCGTCAAGCTGTATAACGGCATCACCGGCACCCTGCACGTCGTTGTCAGCGGGAAATAAGCCATGGCAAACGAAAAATCGGCAATTGACGCGCTGAACCGCAAAATGCCGTTTTCCCTGGAGGCGGAGCAATCCGTCCTGGGGTCGGTTCTCATCAATCCGGAGGCGCTTGAGGACATTGTAGGAATGGTGGAGGCAAGCGATTTCTACCTTGCCGAGCATCAGGAAATCTACCTTGCCATGCGGGAAATGTTCCTGCAAAGCAGACAGATCGACTTGGTCACCCTCATCGACACTCTGGTGAAGCGCGGCGTCTATTCGGATGCCGAGCAGAGCAGAAATTACATCCGCGTCATCGCAGAGATCGTTCCGTCCGCCTCCAACATCAAGGATTATGCCCGCATCGTGCGGGAAAAGTCCCTCCTGCGCCGCCTCATTGAGGTCAGCGGCGAAATCACGGACGATGCCTTTTCGGCACACGGCGAGGTTTCCGCTATTTTGGAGAGCGCCGAGGAACGCATCTTTTCTCTGGTGCAGGATAAGCAGACCAAGAATTTCGCTCATATCCGCGACGTCATCCCCTCCATTTATGCACACCTAAAGGAGCTTGCCGACGATCCGGAGGGTGCGAGCGGTACGCCCACAGGCTTTTCCGATTTGGACAGCGTGCTGGTAGGCATGAACCCGTCCGACCTCATTCTGGTGGGCGCACGTCCCGCCATGGGTAAAACCTCATTCTGTCTCAACATTGCCACAAAGGCGGCGGAAATGACCAAGAAAGCGGTCGCAATCTTTTCCTTAGAGATGTCCAACGAACAGCTTGTCAGCCGTATGCTGTCGGGAGAGGCAATGGTGGACAGCCACACGATGCGCACCGGCAGACTGACCAACGAGGACTGGAGCAAGCTGGCGGAGGCGGCGGCGCGCCTTGCAGGATGCGATATTCTGGTGGACGATTCCACGGGCATCAAGGTCGCGGACATGAAGGCAAAGCTGCGCCGCGTGAAAAACCTCGGGCTTGTGGTCATCGACTATTTACAGCTCATGCAGGCTGACCGCCGCACCGACAACCGCGTGACCGAGGTCGGCGAGATCTCCCGCGGACTGAAATTGCTTGCCAAGGAGCTTGCGGTGCCCGTCATCTGCTGTTCTCAGCTTTCCCGTGCCACCGAATCCCGAACCGATAAAACGCCTCAGCTTTCCGACATGCGAGATTCGGGCGCCATCGAGCAGGACGCGGACGTCGTCCTTTTCCTGCACCGTCCGGACTACTACGAAAAGCAGACCACCGACGCACAGGCAGAGCCTGCCGTGGGCACCGCCAATATCATCATTGCCAAAAACCGTCACGGCGCTACGGGCAAGGTGGAGATGCGCTTTCTCAAGCAGTTTACGCGCTTTATGTCGGCGTCCGATATCGAGCCGGACGCACCTCCGCTGTCATGAACGGGACGCGCAACAATGCCGTCCCTTCTCTGCGCCGCCTGTTTTCGGACACCCTTTGCACCTACGGCATGACCGAGCATGTAAGCTCGGTGCTCATCGGACTTTCGGGCGGGGCGGACTCCACCGTACTGACCTTTCTTCTGCATGAGTACGCCGAAGAGAACGGCTTGCGTCTGTACGCCTTCCATCTTCACCACGGCATTCGGGGAGCGGAAGCGGATCGCGATCTGCGGCATGTGCAGTCCTTCTGCGACGCCCTGCAAATTCCGCTCACTGCCGAATATGCCGATATTCCCGCGCTGGCAAAGGAACACGGCGAGGGACTGGAGGTGTGCGCAAGAAGAGAGCGGCATGACCGCATGGAGCGCTGTCGGGTGCGGCT
>CABUHM010000008.1:0-15941 GCA_902491355.1 uncultured Eubacteriales bacterium | reverse complement strand
GCACAATGTGGCGGTGACCGTGCGGGTCGCTGAGCCTGTGTCCCATGTCCGACTTCCCCTGCGCTCCGAGGAAATCGCGTTCCGACGCGATCCGCACACGGGCGACGTAACCTTCTCGCTTCCCGAGCTTCATGGGCATGAGCTGATCACGCTCGATTACGAGGTGTAAAGCCATGGAAAGCAGAAACAGAAAAACGGCATCGCGCTGTGAGGACTGCCTGTATTACGATACAGACGATGAAACGGGCGCGTATGACTGTCAGCTTGATCTTGACGAGGACGATATGGTGCAGTTTCTGAACCGCAACACCGCATCCTGTCCCTACTATCGGTACTACGACGAATACAAATCGGTGCAGAAGCAGAACTGAACCGCACTTTGCCCCAGGCATGCAAAAGGATGCAGACGAATGACCGTCTGCATCCTTTTTACGTCATGCACGAAATGTGCTTATGCCTCCAGGCACAGAAGCAAGCCCATTTTGAATTTCGCATTTGCCTTGACCGAGTGGCGTCCGCCCTTGGCAAAATGGAAATTTTCGCCCGCATGAACGGTGTATTCCTTCCCTTCATAGCCGATCACCGCTTCGCCGTCGAGTGCAAAGATCAGCGCCTCGCCCGGTGCGGCATGCTCGGAAAGTCCCGTTCCCGCATCAAACGCCATAATGACAAATTTCATTTTATCGTTATGCACCACGTCCATATTAACGATCTTGCCCTCCTGATACGGCACAAGACCTGCCAGTGAAAATACCTCGCCTGCATAAATATTCTGATTCATTTTGTCTGTCCTCCCAATCATGATTTCTGTATATACGGAATCGGTCTTTGTCCGGATACCTACGGGAATATCTGTGGGGGTGAAGAAGCCGTCGCCCGCACCCACGGTCGCGCGCGTTTCGTTGAAGTATATCTCGATCTCTCCGTCCGACGGAAGGATGAGCTTATAATAAGGATACATTTCCGCACTGATATCGGTGTTTTCCGCCAAGGAATAATAGGCGATGCCGCCGTCCGCGCCCGACGTCAGCTCGCGCGAAACGGTGCAGAACGGAACGGGCGGGTTATCCGCCGCTATGGAAAAGACCTCGCCGACCTTCTCTTTCATGTCCGACCTCCGTGTCATATATTTTTATGTCCGCACCCGATAGGATGTCCCGACCTTGCGCGGTTCATCCGTCGGGCGTTCACAAGCCGAATTTTACGGTGATGCGGTTCAGTATTTTGCCGATCGGTTTGGCAAGCACCGCAAGAAACAGGGCGTTCGACCACATATAGGTCGCGGTGACGTACAGGGCGGATGCGCATGCGCTCAGATATCCCGCCCAGTGGAAGGTGCCGTACATGCTGACGGTCGTCCAAATGTCCATGATACCCGAATACAGAACGCCCGAAAGCACGCCGCACAGAATGAGTGAAATCCAGCTTTTTTTCAGCACCTTGGAAAGCGCGCCCGCGATCAGCCCGATCATACCCCATGCAAGCATCTGAAAGGGTGTCCACGGTCCCTGCCCGAAGTAGAAATTCGAGATCAGCGCCGAAAGCGCGCCTGTCATAAAGCCCGCCTCCGAGCCGAAATAGATCGAGGTGATCATGACCATTGCCGTGACCGGCTTGAAGTGCGGCACGGCGGCAAAGGCAAAGCGTCCCGCAACGCTCAGCGCCACCATGATCGCAATGAGGACAAGACGCTTTGCATCGGCATCGGAGCGCTCAAAGCGGACAAAGAACGGCACCAGTGACAGCACCGCCACGCACAGCGTGATCCACGTATACTGCCTATCCGCAAACAGGAAGCACCCAGCTAACACCACGGCGGGAATGGCGACGAGAAAAACGATCAGCGGCAAACAACGGAAAAAGGGCGATGTGTCGTTCTTTTGCACTTTGTTTTGTTCCATGCTCACACTTCCTTCCCGTCCTGCGCCGACCGCGCATCATAAGAAAGGCAACGGGATACCACATCGTCACAGGTGACGGCTCCCCGCCATATCCGGCGCGCCATCCGACTGGCTACCGTGGTATAAAAGCTGTTGCCCGAGAAAAACTGCTCAGGGGAAGCGGCGGCAAGAACCTCGCCGTCGAAGAAGAGCGCACAGCGGTCTGCGTTTTCTGCGGCGAACTCCACATCGTGCGTCACCATGAGCAGGGTCAGACCGTCACGGCGAAGCTCGGACAGGAGGGCTTGCAGATTGCGTTTGGAATAGGCATCCAGTCCTTTGGTCGGCTCGTCCAGAAGCAGGACGCGCGGCTCGGACAAAAGCACCTTGGCGATGGCGCATTTCTGCTGTTCACCGCCGCTGAGGTCATACGGGTGGCGGTCGAGAAAATGCGTGATCCCCACGCGCTCCGCCATGTCGTTCACCCGCGCGGCGCATTCTTTTTTGGAAAAGTCGCGGGATTCGGGAATTTCCGCCAAGTCTGCCCGCACGGTATCGCGCACAAACAGGGTCTGCGGATTCTGCGGAAGGTATGCAAGACAGCCGCGATACAGCGAATTCCCGCGATAGTCGCGGATGAGCTTGCCGCATATGCGCACCTTGCCGCGATAGGCGCGGTTCAGCCCCGATATGACGTTCAGCGTGGTGGTTTTTCCGCTTCCGTTGCCGCCCAACAGGCAGTACAGCTCACCTGCATACGCCCGCAGGGACGCGCCGCGCAATACGTCGGGCAGATCGCGCTCGTAGCGGAACCAGACCTGACGCAATTCCACCGTCGGTTCCGCAGTCGGTTCGGGTGCGGAGAGAGGGACATCCGAGGGGTCGGGCGCATAGTGTGCGTTCAGGAAGTCCCTTCCCTCCCGTGCGGTCAGAGGACAGGTGCCGCCGTGATGCAGTGCGCCGAAGATACGGACGGCGCTCGGCAGTCCCGACAGCATGGGGTGGCGCGGATCGATCTCCCGCAGGCGCGTGCCGACCTCGCGCGGGTCGGCATAGACGATCGCCCGCCCGTTCTCCATCACAAGCACGCGATCCGCCAAGGGAAAGACCTCCTCCAAGCGATGCTCGGCAAGAATGATGGTCAGCCCCAGCTCACGGTTAAGCTTCCGCAGGGTTGCAATAAAGTCGGCGGCGGCAATGGGGTCGAGCTGACCCGTCGGCTCGTCCAGAATCAGGAGCTTCGGTTGCATGACCATGACCGATGCCAGGTTCAGAAGCTGTTTCTGCCCGCCCGACAATTCGTCGGTCTTGCGGCGAAACCAGTCCTGAATGCCGAAATAGCTTGCCATTTCCCCCACACGGAGGCGAACGGCGTCCTGCGGCACCCCCATATTCTCCAAGCCGAAGGCAAGCTCGTGCCACACCTTGTCGGTCACGATCTGCTCGTCGGGATTTTGCAGGACATAGCCGATGTCGCACGGGGGAACGGCGGAATCCGCATCGTCCTGCGCCGTGCCGCCAAAATACACGGTGCCGTTTTTCTCGCCCACGGGAGCTGTCTCCCGCTTGAGCAGGCGCAAAAGGGTGGTCTTTCCGCAACCCGATACCCCGCACACCACAATGAATTCGCCCTCGTTGACCGTGAGGCTGATGCCGTCAACGGCATTTTTCTCGGACTTCGGGTAACGGAAGCTCAAATCTTCGATACGTAATAATTCCATACAAGCGCCTCCTTCACCTCAACGATAAACGGCAAAAACGAAAGAATCCCGAATGCGCAATACGCAGCGACAGATGCGGGCAAGCAGGAAATTGTCCCCACCTCGGGATAAAAACGGAACGAAACGGCGCCGACAGCGGCACAGCCGAGGGTCACGCCGAAAAGCACGGCGCAAAGGGAGAGCAGAACGCCGTCATGCGCAGAAAAGCGAAACACCGAAAAATGCGTCCGCCGTCCCGTGCCGTAGCCCCGCGCCTTCATGGATGCGGACACCTCCATGGAATGCTCCAGTGACCATGCGACCATCGCGGAAAAGACGCGGAAGGCACTGCGGAGCCTGTCCACAAAGCTCTTTGCCGAGTACAAGCCCAGTGTTTTTTGCGCACGGTTGACACGGCGCATCTGCCGACGGAGCATGGGAATGAACCGCAGTGCCATGGAGAGCACCAACGAGAGCTTCGGCACGATACTGCCGAACAGATACAGAAATTTATCGGTGGTCATGATCTCGCTGTAGCACTTGCACCAGAGCATAACGCCTACAAGCATCACAGCCATGGCGACACCGTACAGGATGGCTTCCAGTGTGACGGGGTTGCCGTTGAGGAAAAACAGGGGGGTCACTCCGTTATGGGAAAACAGCGGATTGAGGATCGCCACCATAATAAACATGGGAATATAAAAGCCGAGATCGCTCAAAACGGCGCGTCTGCGCCGGAGCACAAGACAAAACAGCACCGCGCCGAGCAGGGCTTCCGCCTGCAAAACGGGATGAAACAGAAACATCGCCGCAAGCAGGATCGACAGAAAATAGAGAAAAAGCACCAGCGGGTGGTACAGGGAAAACGCCTTCATAAATAATCTCCCTTCGCGTCACATGGGACAGTATACACGCTTTTTCGAGAAAACGTCAAGTCCGGTCGGCAGATCAGGCACGCTCACTCCTGCGGGAGATCACCCTCCACCCAAAGACAGCCCACGTCCCGCCCGAGATCACAGGTATACACCCATTCGATTACCTGACCGTCGCGCAGTTCATAGCGGGAACAGCCGAATTCGGGGAACACGCCGTCCACGCGGTACATCCATCCCGAGAGCGGTCCGCAGGAAAATTCATACAGATAATTGATGCCCTGTATATACACACTGCCGTAGCTGTTCTTGTCCGCGCCCTGATACTCCATCTGAATGCGGTTGTACCGCACGGCGCGGGACAGAATGTCGTATACCGTATCGCCCGGACGCAGGACATATTCCGTGGGAGGCAGGATCACACCGTCCGACGGGACATAGTCCCCCTCCTGCAGGGCGGGATCGAGATCATCCCAATTGTTTAAGATCGTGTTGCATCGGATACTGATGATGACGGTTTCGCTGTCCGGTGTGATATCGTCGATATGCGTGAGATAATACTCATCCACCGATTGAATATTCGTGCCGTTCACCACGATCACGATGAGCAAAATCACCGCGAGAATGGCAAGCAGATCCTTTTTCACCGAAAACAGCCTCCTTTCCGTCATTCATTTAAATGTTGCATCATCCGATGCGGAAACGTTCATGATCTTTCGTCTCGGTCGTCCCCGTCGTCCTCATCAGCATACATCGCTGCCAGCTCCTCCATAGCGAGTGCCCGACGATGCCGACGGCGGCGCAGACGAACAATGACCACGGTCAGCGTCACCGCCGCCGATACGGTCAGAACGATGCCGATGACTATGCCGCGTAACAGATTGTCCACAGCGGTCTTGGTTTTGACCACATCCTCATAGTGCAAAATCTTGGCGCGGTCATATTTGCTCAGCGCCTGATAGCGGGCTACGATGCCGTCCACCGTTTTCTTGTCGGACAGCGAAATGCTCTCAAAGGGGTACAGCCTGTCCAGAATTTCCGCGTTGACGGCGTCGATCTCCGCCGAGATCGCCTCGATCTGCGCTTTGGCGGCTGTGAGCTTTTCCCTGCACTCCGCCTTTTCGGCAAAGTCCTCGCATCGATCCAGCTTGTCCAAAAGGGTGGTCACCGTGACATACTGCTCGGTGGTCAGGCGCTCGGGCAATGCGGCAATCGCCTCCATATCCGATGCCGAAAAATACAGAAGAAGGTCGTCGGAATCGGAATCTGGCGTATCCTGTCTCACCTCAGTGACGTCGGCTATTGCCCGAACGTCGATCCCGCGGGAAACGGCAAGGTCGGAGAGCTTCCAATAGCCCGTCACGTAGCACCGTTCGGTTTCGGGAAGCGCATAAAATTCGGAAAGCAGGGCGCGGAGCACATCGTCCGATGCGCCGTCCGTCAGCGCGGCAATATCGCCGCACAGCCCGTCAATCCGCTCCCGCAGGGCTTGGCTCATTTCGGGACGGAAATCATACAGGGAGCGCATCCCATCGTACAGCCTCTGGAGCGCCGCCATGGTATACAGCACCTGCTCCCCCGCCATGGAGTTGGAGCGATCGGGCAGAGAGGTCGGATTGTCCTTGTCATACGTAAAGGAGTGAACGAAGCCGCCGTCCGCCATACGGTAACGAAGCATGCCGTCGAGCAGGGTGTTTCCGCTTTTCACAAAGCGCGGATCGGTCAGAGGGTCGATACCGAGACAGCAAAGCGCCACCGTGACCTGCGCCGTGCTCTCCGCATTCTCGGTGCCCCAGCTCCTGAAATCGCCGTTTTCGGTCTGGAGCGCGGAGAGGCAGTCGAGCGCGGTATCCACGATCTGACGCACCGTATAAGTCACGGTCTCCTTGGTTGTCTTTCGGGTGTACGTATAGGATTTTTCATCATTATAATATGGGGACAGCGCCTGGACAGCCATTGCCGTGATGTCGGGGTCGGACACAGCGCCGCTTAAGGCAAACCCACCGTCGGTCAACTGCTGACGCAGGATCTCGATGATGATATCCTCGCGCGTGTTAAAGGCATCCTGCGGCACCTCGTAACGCATACTGTCGAGGGTGATCAAGCCCCAGATCCAGCCGTTGATGCCCTGTCTGCCGAGGGAGGTCGTTTTCCCGCGGTTATAGGTCCCGTCGGCAATGAGGTCGATGCGGTTGCCCTCGCCGTCATTGCCCATATCGGTGGGATCGCCTCCCGATGCCAGAACGGCAAGCGAAATGCGGTGCCATTCGGTCGCCTTGGCGGCGCTGAGCTTACCCGGCTGTGCGTAGCGCTGACGCACCTGATCGCGGATCACGGCAAGATAAGCGTCATACGCATCCGAAACGCCCAAACGTCCCAAGCCGACGGGATACCAGTCTCCGGGCGTCGTACCGGCAAGCTGAAGATAGGTGTCGTTGATGAGCGAACCCTCAGGGGATGTGCCGTTATCGGACTTTTTCCACCGAATGATCCCCTCGGCAATCTCCGAAACAGTGTCAGCGACCGAGTTCTCCGCGCCGAATGCCGCAACGTGCAGAAGCGGGATCAGGCAAAGGACGGTCAGGGTCAGGCACAGTATTCTCTTTCCAAGTCGCATCATCAGTGTTTCCGTTTCTTTCCGATATATTTCAGGACAAAGGGAGACGAACCGCCAGCTGTCACAGCCACAGCCACGCTTATGATGATCGCGGTATTCCTTCCCGTGTGATTCGTGCCGTCGCCGTCGTCGTTATGACCGTCCGTTTCCGCAGTGACGGTCATATTCGTGCTCTCGCCGTCGGGGGTCGAGGACTGTTCCTCGGAACGTGAATCGCTCTGCGGCTCGGACTCGGGCGGCTCGGACGGCGTTGTGTCCGAGATCACGTCCGAGGACGGCTCGGAGGTGTCAGGCTCGGTACTGTCGTCCGACGGACGGGGGTCTGCGTTGTGCGGATTGCGCGTCGTGGTGCGGTTCGCGGTGGTCGTCGGAGGCTCCGTGACCCGTCCCGCCGAAGAGGATGACGAAGGGGTGGGCGGCGGCGTCGGGTTCGGATCGGTCGCGGGCGGATCGGTGCGCGGCGAGGTAACGGGAGTCGTGTCAGGCAACGTGTCGGACGGGTGCGCCATGGCGGCGTTCAGCGCGTCGAGCACCGCATCCACGCTTTTTTGAGATGCGGTCACATTCTGTGCGACCGTTAGCGCATTGTCATACGCCTGCTTCACATTACGGTACGACAGCAGTCCGGATGCGGCGGCGCGGGAAAGAGCAGAAGTCAATGCGTCTTTATTTGCCACGTCGTAATAGTCGCCCGACGGCTGTGCGTCCGTATTCGGGATATCGGTACCCATCGCGCCGAAGCCGCCGATGTCCGCACCGTAGCCGAGGGTAAACTGGACGCGCACCACATCGCCGTCCGCCAGAAAGGTATCGGCAAAGCCGACGTTCGGAAAGCGGTTGTTCAGGCTGAACATCCATCCCGATCCGTTTGAGATCACAAATTCGCCGAGATAGCCCTGCCAGTTCTCTGTGTAGTCGTTCGGCAGATAGGTGTCCATGGTCTTGCTCAGATGGAGGGCAAGCAGGAGCGGTATATTGGGAACGATGTCCAAATGGCGGGGAGACGGCGCGTTCGGGCTTCTGTGATAGCCGCTGAATACGGCGGAGGCGGCATCCCCGTTTGCGATATACCCAAGATAAAAGGAGGCTGAGGTCTTTCCGCCGTAATAGGCGCAGTAGCCGTTTTCACTCAGTAGACGGAGTAGCTGATCCGCTGAGGTCTCCCCTTCATAAATCGGTACCTCGGTGGGCTGAATGAGATATCCGCACCCCAGGGTAAACAGCTCCACACTCCACGTAGCACTGCCGATGACCTCCCCGTCCTGCGCGGGCTGATACGTGATATGATAGACAAGCTCCTTCTTTTTGCCGCCGTCCGAGGTCGCGGACACCGTGACTGTGTTCTCTCCCGCCTGCGTAAAATGCAGGGTGTAGCTTGCCTTTTCGTTATCGTCCCATGTCGGGTCGAGCCGAACGCCGTTGAACTTGACGGTGGCGGGAATCTTCTTTCCCTGCCCGTTGCGCGCCCAGACGTCGAAGGTCTTTTTACTGCCGCGCTGTACGATATGATCCTGCAGAGTGGTCGTGACGGTGGGAGATGCGGAAAACAGAGGGAGGGACAGCGAGATCAAAAGAAAAGCCATCCACAGGACGCAAAGCGCGGCGCACAGCATGCGCCTACGGCACGGCACATGGTGCGGTGTTCTTCCCTGCCCGCAATCCGAGCAGGGGCAGGCATGGGACAAAGCGGTCAGCTCTGCGGATTTTCTTCTCATTTCGTATTCCTCCACATGAAAAACAGACAACGGCAGGCCGCCGTCCGCCCCCTCGTCGGAGGGGACGGAGCATGCGGCATACCGTCTTTTGCCGGGGTTTTGCGAGGTTAAATTGTTTCTTTCTTTTTACCGAGCACAAGCAGTGCAACGGCAAGTCCGGAAACGGACATCACGACGGCGAACACAAAGGGATCCGCCGGATCGCCCGTGGTCGGCTTGTCGGTGTTGCTGTCTCCGTCCGAGGGCTGATCGATAAGCGCGCGCAATGCCGCCTCCGCCTGCTCCAGAACATTGTAGTTGCCGACCTGCGCCTTTGCGGCGTCGCTGAGCGCATCGTAAGCCTGACGCGCTGCGGCAATGGCGTCCGCCTTGTCTGCGGTCACCTCGCCGATAGCGGCGATGCTGTCATATACTGCCTGTGCCGCTTCGGTATCGGTCAGATCGCGATCGGTCTTGACCGCATCCAGACGTGCCTTTGCGGCGGAAAGGATGTCGGCAATACCGCCGTCGTCGGTCAGAGCGTCGATCTGCGCATTGACCTCGCTGAGGATCTGCGCGATCTCGTCCTGCTGTGCGGCTCTGTAATCTGCCGTGTTCTTATACTGCGACAGCTCCTGACGTGCGGCGTCCTTTGCTTCCTGCAGTGCCTGAAGCAGAGCAGACAGGGACGATTCTGCGGCAGTCAGAGCAGATGCGTTGGAAACAAGTGCTTTCTGCGCGTCGTCCAGTGCGTCGTAAGCGGCGCGGGCGTCGGCAATGGCATCCGCACTGCCCAGCGTGACCTCGCCGATGGCGTCGATTTTCGCGATAGCCGCATCAATGGCGTCCGCATCCTCGGTCGCCTGCCATGTCAGAATGGGGTATCCTGCGTTGGCAAGCGCGTACTTGTCGCTGCGGAACGCGTCGCCGAGACGTGCAACGAAGGAAGCATCCTTCATTTCATCCGCAGTCATAGCGGTCACATCGCCGCTGCCGCTGCCGATGCCGGACGCTGCGCTTGCGGAATTGAAGTAGCAGTTAGTGATCGTGTTGTCGCCGGTGACCCAGCCTGCAATACCGCCCACGTCAGAGGAGCCGGAGGAAGACGTGATAACACCGGTATTGTAGCAGTTGAGAACGGTGTGACCGTCCTGTGCCTGACCGATGATACCGCCGACCGAATAGCTGCCCGAAACCGCACCGGTATTGTAGCAGTTCTGCACCGTCACCTCAACCGAGGTACCGTTGCTGGTGGTGGCAAGGTGTCCCACAATGCCGCCGACCGCGTTGGACTTGCCGTAGATGTTACCCACGTTATAACAACCGCTGATGGTGCTCTTGCCGCCGTCGCGGATCGTGCCGACGATACCGCCGGTATAACCGCCACCGTAAACGTCAGCACCGTTCCAGCAATTGATAAAGTCAGCACCGTTGCTCCATTTTGCAATGGCACCGAAGAAGGACGCATAGGAATTCGGGCTACCGATCTCGCCGCTTGCCACACCGACATTCTGAATGGTGGCATAGACGCCGACATATCCGAACAGACCGCCGCTGGCGGAGCGAAGGTTGTCGATGGTGTGACCCTGACCGTCAAACGTGCCCTGGAACTGACGGGAGGAATTGGAGCCGATCGGCGTCCAGGAGGAAAGCTCGCCGAGGTCAATGTTTGCGGTCATTGCGAAGTACAGGTCGTTCGAGACCTTCTTTGCGTTGACATAATCGGAAAGCGCAACCAGATCTTCCGCCGTTGCGATACGGTAAGGATCGTCCTGTGTGCCGCTTCCTTCCCAAGGCATTTTCTCCACGACCTCAATGGAGACCGACGCCTTAAGGATACTGCTGATGACATAAACGGTATGATCGGTAAGAGCCAGCGCGCCGGTCTTGGAGAGCTGATACGTCGTCAGAGGCTCGGTGGAGCCGTCGCTGTAGTTTGCCGTCACGATCATGCCGGTCGGATCGAAGGTCTCGCCCTCGTAGTAGCGTACCTTGTCGGGAGCCTTGGTCACCGAAATGGAGGTAATGTACTTGGTATCGGTGTCAAGCTCGGATTCCCCGCCCACAAGAGCAATGCCTGCGGCAAGGGTGGAGAAGTTCGTAACATACTGACGCTCGTCAGCAGGAACCGCGCGGAATACCGAAAGCGCCTGCTTCAGTTGAGACTTGTAGCTTGCCGAGGAAGGCTCGGGAAGCTGACGGATGGCATCCATTGCGTTTGCAATTGCCTGTCTCTCGTCAGCGGTGAAGTCGGAGCGCATATCATACAGGGAACGCATGCCGTTTGCCAGTCTCCAATAGGAAACCAGCGCGTAGGTCGCCTGATCGTTTGCCATGGAGTTGAAGCCCGACGTGGTGACGTGGCAGAAGCCGCCGTCCGAGAGACGGAACACGAGCAGACCGTCGAGCAGGTTCTTGCCATTCGAGGTGATGAAGCGCGCATCCTGTGCCGGATCAATCCCCACCGAGCAGAGCGCAACGATAACCTGCGAAATGCTCTCGGCGTTATCGGTGTTCCAGGAGGTGAAGCCCGCATTTTCGTTCATCATGGAGCCGAGACGATCCAGTGCTTCATCCACGCACTGGCGAACTGTTTTGGATACTTCCTTTTTGCTGACCTCGTTGGTGTAGGTGTACACGGTGTCATCGGCATAGTAGGGAGCCAGTGCCTGGATCGCCATGGCAGTGATATCCACGTCGCTGGTCGAGCCGTAGCCGCCGAGCACCCATCCGCCGTATTCGTTGCCGTTGACACCGTCGGTCATCTGCATTTTCAGAATTTCGGTGATGAAGGTCTCAACGGAATATTTTGCATCGGACGGAACGGTATACATGCCGGTGTTGATGGAGATCAGACCCCAGATCCAGCCGTTGATGCCCTGTCCACCGGGTCCGCGCTTGGGAACGCAATTGTAGCTGCCGTCCGCAACGAGGTCGATGGCGTTTCCGTTGTAGGTGCCAAAGGAGGTAGGATCGCCGCCGAGTGCGGCAATGGTGACCACGGCACGCTGCCATTCGGTCGCCTTGACCGAGTGGAGAACACCGCCGTTTGCGGCATAGGCATTCTCAATATAGGTCTTCATGGCGGCGAGGTAATCCTGATAACCCGTGCCGTCATCGATCATATACTTGTAATTGCCGTTTGCATCAAAGTAACCGAATCTGCCCATGGCAAGCGCCATCCAGTCGGTCGCCGTCGAGCTTGCGCCCGCAAGATAGTCGGGAGCGCCGAGGAACGAGCCGGTCACGCCGGCATGGGTCTTCGCACTGCTGACCGCAGATTTGATGTAGTTTGCAAGGCGTGCGGACAGCTCGCTGGTCTCAACAAAGCCGGGGCGAACCGGTTCATCCTGAGAAATACTGCTCTCCCAGGACAGTGCGGGGTACGGGCTGCCGTCAACAAACGCCGAGCTGAGCATGGATGCGGTGATCGACGTTACCTCGGTAACGCCGGAGTTCGCATCCGTACCGGTGCCCGCAAGATAGTAGCAATTCGTAACGGAACCGCCGCGTTTTTTGCCCAACACGGCGCCGATATTATTCGCATATCCCGCGGTATCGATCACGTTGCCCGCAGAGTAGCAATTCGTCAGAACGGGAGAAGAGGCGGTGTGACCGCCCGAAACGCCGCCCACGGTAGCGGGTCCCGATACCGTCCCGACGTTATAGCAGTTTTCCACGGTGCCGGCGCGCCAATGCTGACCGGTTACACCGCCGATATAGCCTGTGGTTCCGGAAACCGCACCGGTATTGAAGCAGGCGCTGACCGTCGTTTCGCCGCCGACGTATCCTACGACACCGCCTACGGCCGAGCTGCCCGTAACCGTAACCCCGTTGCCGCAATTGGTCACGGTCGCGTCAGAGGTGCTGCCGACAACGCCCGCCACACTGGAAGAGCCTGTCACCTCACCGCCGACCCCCAGATTCTTCACGGTACCTCCGGTCACCTGACCGAACAGACCGAGCTTGGAACCGCCCGTGGAATTGATATACAAGCCCTCCACCGTATGGTAGTTGCCGTCAAAGGTTCCCTTGAACGGGTTGGAGGACGAACCGATAGGCGTCCAGGGGTTGTCTGCGCCGCCGAGGTCGATATTCACATCGAGGCGAACCGTCTTGCCTTCGTAGCTTGTACCGTTGTTCACATCGGAGGCAAACTGCTCAAACTGCGAATACGTGGACAGGATCAGATCCGGTTCCGACGCAAAAACAACCGACGGAAACAGGGAAATCGCCAGAATCACCGAAAGAATTCCGGCAAGAAGTCGCTTCGGCTGAAATGTTTCCTTCATTATTTTGGATACTCCTTTTCAGATTTCGGCAGTAACATCAGACTGCCGCTTTTTACATAAGTCACAGGTAAAAGACCGAAAAGCGCAACCGCCGAGTGCTTTCTGTCATGTGCAGACAATGTGTACCCTCCCTTCCGAAAATATCATTTTCACAATTCGGTATCGGAGGGCGCGTCGCCGTTTCGGTGGTGTGCCATCAAAAAAGAGTACACACGCAAGACCGCGCGCGGCGGTCTCAAAACGGTTGCACTCTTCTCACCCAAGCTGTGAAAACCAAAGATACGGCAGGTATCCTGACTTATGAAGCGGCGCACAAGGCGCCCGGGCACACTGCCGACCCTCTGCCGCAGTGCGGCTCCGGGTACAGTTCGCTCCTCACGTCAAATACAGTAATGGCGGTTGTTCCGGATTTGAACCGGATTTCCTTTTACATCTACTCAGCTAACAACTTTTCAAACCGTATCTTCACAACAATATGAAATTTGCGGCGCGACCGACTGTGCGGGAGCGCCATGCATATTATAGCATGATTCTTCCCTGTTTGCAAGGCGGGAGACAAAATTTTACAATTCGTCCCCGCGTGCAAACAAAAAACGCAGAAATTGTCGCGTAGATCACACGATGGGGAGCGCCTCGTTCGGGCGGCGCAGCGCGGGAACGTCGATGAGACGAACACCGTACTTCTTCACCAAGCCTTCGGCGCGTTCCACCACGTCGCGGTCGAAATACCGCTCGGGCTGATGCGCGTCGATGCCGAAGATCACGGGGTTTTTGTATTCGCCGCACAGGCGGATGAACCGCTCGGACGGGTAATGCCGATGATCCCACAGACCGAGCAGATTGATCTCGGTGGGGATGTCGTGCCGTAAGCTGAATTCGCACAGGCGGGACATCTCGCCGCGGTAGGTCTCGTCGTCGCCCGTGAAGTGGATCAGATCGGGATGCGCCAGATAGGTGAACTTTCCCGTGTGCAGACCGCACAGCACCTGATCGACATACCGCCGCAGGAGCGTGGGATCGTCTGTCGGCGTGCCGCTGTAAAAATCGTTTTCCTCGTTGCCGAGCAGATGCTGACCTAAGATCAGATAGTCGAGATCATAGGGACGGATCATCTCCAGAAGATCGTCGAAGATCGCCGGGTAATATTCGGCTTCCAGACCGATCTTCACCTCGATCTGTCCGCGGTATTTTTCCTTGAGGGCACGGACGGTGGTCACATAGTTCTCCAATTTTTCGGGCGGCATGCGAAAATAGGAGATGAAGCCGTTCGGGAAGCGATACGGCGTATGGTCGGAAAAGCCGATGATCTTATGCCCTGCGGCAATGGCGGCTTTAATATACTCTTCTTCTGACCCCACGGCGTGACCGCAACGGGGCGTGTGCGTGTGAAAATTTGCAAACATGATTATTTCCTCGGAAATACCTTTCCTTCACATTGATATTTGCCGATCATGAAATCAGCCCTGTCGGAATTCGGTTTCGTAAATCGGATCCTTGAGCGGCGTTTCCATTTCGGCGGGATGTGAGACGTAATGGCGGAACAAACGGAAGAACCGCGCGTAATAACTGCCGGAGCAGATGCGCTCGTCCATCACGATACCGATGGGCAGGCAGCGGTTGAACTGAATGCCGTCCAGTCCGTTTGTGGGAATCTCGCGCGGAATACCGAGCGCGGCGGCGACGCTTGTCGTGCCGAAATCGTAGCAGTGATGGAATATGTGATTGGTGCGGATGCTGGCTAAATTCGTGATGAGCAGACTGCAATGGAAGGGGCTTGCCTTGATCACGGAATACGGAAGCAGATTATGCTTGTCCAGAAAGCGGAATAACGATACGCCGAAGCGGAGCAGACCGGGAATGCGCAGAAGGGTGCGCGCCGTCTTGTCGGTCTTGTTGGTGGGACCTGCCGCACGGTTGGTCGTGATGTAGGATTCCACCTTGTTCTGCACGTCGAAGATGGTATCCTCATAGCGGAAGTACAATTTATTGATAGTTCCCTCGTCGCTGTCCGACTTCAGCACGACCATGCTGACCGCAAACTCCCTGCGCGCATACAGTCGCTTGTTCATCACAAAACGGTTGATAAACGGAAAATGCGCGGCTGCCCGCAAATATGCGGCAATGACCAGTGACAGGTGGGTGATATGAATGCCCTCCGCCTTCTTATCCCGCACATACTGATTCATCGGCTCCAAGGGAATGTTAACCTCTATCATATTGGAAGCGTCACTGCGCTTCGGCATGATATGACAGATCACCTCGTAAATCGGGTCCTCGCTGACCACCCGTTTTCCGTCCGCTCTCATAACGCACCTCTGTTTCGTGTATTGATACGCGCCGTCCGCGCAAAATGCGTGATATTACGCTATCAATATATTATAGCACACTTTTTGGGATTTGCAAGACGAAAACACAGAAAAATCCGCAAAAAATCAACAGAAAGTGTTTCCCCACCGCGCCGTCCACCGCATATTGTGCAAATGTTTGAAAATAAGGTATATTTCTCGACAAAATTTATGTCAAATGATACTTGTAATTTCTTCCGAAATCGATTACAATGTGAATGTGATGTGAAAACACACGCAATTGCGATGTAATGTTGAATTTCAGTGCCAACCCCGACCTGATGACCGTTGCAGCGCACTTTTTTGTTTTCTGTCCGCACGGCACGGCATGTCGGACAGGCATCATACGACATCATACCGATGAACTCGGGCAAACGCCCGTTCATAATAAAAAAACATTTTTTCAGGAGGAACAGTCATGTTCAAAAAAATGCTTGCAGTTCTGCTTGCAATTGCAACCCTCGCGTCTTTGTGCGTTGTGTTTGCTTCCTGCTCCACCGACAACGGTGATGGAAACAACGACGGCACAAAAACCCTGAAG